>CAIWHS010000396.1 GCA_903912515.1 uncultured Planctomycetaceae bacterium | reverse complement strand
GGCATGGGTGGTATGGGTGGCATGGGCGGCATGGGCGGCATGATGTAGTCCGGCCTTGGGCATCGAGCAGATGCCCGCCTGGCCCCGGTCCTGATTCACGGGATCCATTCATCCCGGAGAATTTGGAACAAAAGCGATTTCACACAATGGTTGAGAGTCAAGCAAAGTCACGATTGAGGAGTTGAGAAAATGGCGAAGGCAAAGTCTGTTGATGTGGGTATCCGTCCGCTGGAAGACCGCGTGGTAGTGGAGCCCTTGGAGGCCGAGGAGAAGTCTGCGGGGGGTATTTACATCCCCGAGGCAGCCAAGCAAAAGCCACAGCGCGGCACCGTGTTGGCGGTGGGCCCTGGTCGTCGTACCGAGTCTGGTGAATTGATTCCCGTATCCGTATCCGCTGGCGATGTAGTGGTTTATGGCCGCTACGCTGGTAACGATGTGGAAGTGAACGGGCGAGATCTGAAGGTGATGCGCGAAAGCGACCTTCTCGCAAAGATTTCCTGAACCAACCCTTCGGCCGGTTTGCCGTCACGCCTAGAGTGGCGGCCCCAGGCCGGCTGAAACGACACAGGACAGAAGTCACACACAAAGAGGTTTGAGAAAATGGCCAAGCAGTTGATGTATGACGAGGATGCACGCAAGAAGCTTCTGGCAGGAGCCGAGAAACTGGCCCACGCCGTTGGAGTGACCCTTGGGCCTACAGGTCGCAATGTGATCATCGACAAGAGCTTTGGTGGCCCTACTGTCACCAAGGACGGCGTGACCGTCTCGAAGGAAATCGACCTGCCCGATCCCTTTGAGAACATGGGTGCCAAGCTGGTCAATGCTGTGGCCCAAAAGACCAGCGACACGGCTGGCGATGGTACGACCACAGCCACCATTTTGGCGCTATCCATTTATCAGGAAGGGCTGCGGAACATCTCGTCGGGGGCTAACCCGATGGCTGTGAAGCGCGGCATCGATAAAGCTGTGGCTGCGGTTTCCGAGAATGTTGGGAAGCTTGCCAAGAAACTTTCCAGCAAGAAAGAAATCGCCCAGGTTGCAGCAATCAGCGCCAACAACGACAAAGAAATCGGCAACATGATGGCCGATGCCTTTGAGCGAGTGGGCAAAGATGGTGTGATCACCGTCGAGGAAGGCAAGACCTCCGAAACTACTCTTGAATTTGTTGAGGGTATGCAATTCGACAAGGGTTACATCAGCCCTTACTTCATCACCTCGGGAGACATGACCGGCGAGCTGGAGAAGCCGCTGATCTTGATCCATGAGAAGAAGTTGTCGAATGTGCGTGAATTGTTGCCACTGCTGGAGCAGGTTGCCCGAACCGGCCGCCCGTTCCTGATTATCGCAGAGGATGTGGAGGGCGATTGCCTTGCAGCTCTGGTGATTAACAAGTTGCGCGGCACCTTGAAGGTGTGTGCGGTGAAGGCTCCCGGGTTTGGCGACCGTCGCAAAGCCATTTTGGGTGACATCGCTGTTCTTACCGGGGCTACCTTCATCAGTGAAGACCTCGGCATGAAACTCGAGAATGTGAAGATCGAGCACCTTGGAACGGCCGAGAAGGTGACTGTTGAGAAGGAGAACACGACCATTGTGAACTCCAAGCTCGACAACGCCCATAAAGGCCGTATCGAGAAGCGGATCGACCAGATTCGCAAGCAGATGGACCAAACCGAGAGCGAGTACGATCGCGAGAAGTTCAGCGAGCGTTTGGCCAAACTGACCGGTGGCGTTGCTATTGTTCGGGTTGGTGGCACAACCGAAGCCGAGATGAAGCAAACCAAGGGCCGCGTGGAAGATGCATTGCATGCCACTCGAGCCGCGGTTGCAGATGGTGTGGTTCCTGGCGGTGGCGTTGCCTTGTTGCGTTGCATCGCAGTTGCTGAAGCCACGGCTGACAAGCTGAAGGGTGATGAGAAGGTGGGTGCGGAAATCGTTGCCCGCGCCCTTGAGAAGCCAATTCGCACCTTGGCCGAGAATTCTGGCTTGGATGGCGCGGTTGTGGCCGATGAAGTTCTTCTGCGTGGCCAGAAGAACCCTAATATCGGTTATAATGCTGCGTCGAAAGAATATGAGGACCTGCTGGAAGCCGGTGTGCTGGACCCAGCACGCGTGACCCGCAGCGCTCTCATCAATGCTGCAAGCATTTCCGGCTTGATGCTCACCACTGATGTGATGATCACTAAGATCGATGAGGAAGAGCACGGCGCCAAGATTCAAGGCGCGGTACGCTAACTTCCAGATTATCCAATCAGGCCTTCCCGGACCCGGAAGCCGGGACTCGGGAAGGTCTTTCCGTTTCTACCGCGTGAGGGGTGACACCTAGGCCGCAGCTAGCGTGCCGGGTTTCCGGAGCACCTGTTCGATGCCCACGAAGCGTTGTTACTACGAAGTTTTGGGTATTACGCGCACTTCGGATGATGGGTCCGTCAAGGCCGCATACCGTAAGTTGGTCTTGCAGTACCATCCGGACCGCAATGCCCACGACCCCGAAACCGAGGTCAAGTTCAAGGAAGTGCAGGAGGCCTACGAGGTCCTGCGCGAACCGGGCAAGCGCCAGCGGTATGACCGATACGGCCATGCTGGCATGTCGGACGGTGCCATGGGCCCCGGCGACGGTGGCGATGCCATGTCTGATATGGTGAGTGATTTTTTTGGTGGCATATTTGGCGGTGGCGGCGGCAAGCGCGGCGGTCGAGATGTGCGTGTGGAAATCACGCTCGATCTGGAAGAGGCCTATCGAGGTGGTCGCAAGTCGGTAAATATTCCGCGCAAGGAAAAATGTGGCGATTGCTCCGGTTCTGGTGCCAAGCCTGGGACCAAGATTGTCAAATGCAAGCAATGCGGTGGTCAGGGAGTCATTCTCCAAGGCCAAGGCTTTTTCCGCATTCAGCGCACATGCCCTTATTGTTCGGGTCGTGGGCAAACCATTCCTGATCCTTGCAGATCTTGTCAGGGGGTTGGCCAGAAGGAGGTTTCTGTACCTCTGGAAATCAATATTCCCGCTGGTGTGGAAAACGGCATGCGTAGCCGAGTTCAGGGTTATGGTGAATCGGCAGCGGGCGGTGGAGCAGCGGGCGACCTGCATGTGTTTTTCCATGTTCTTGACCACCCGTTTTTCCAGCGCGACGGACGCGATCTGGCCTGCGAGGTTCCTATCACCTTCAGCCAGGGGGCTTTGGGGGCCGAGGTGCTGGTTCCAACCTTGGCAGGCAAACCGGTTCCGTTGCGGGTGACACCCGGCCAGCAATCGGGCGACCAAATTCGCATTCCCAGTTGGGGTATGCCAGAAATTGGCAGTGGTCGGGTGGGCGATTTGATTGTGGTGATACGGGTGGAGACGCCACGCAACCTGACCAAGCGCCAAGAGGAGTTGTTCCGTGAGTTGGCTGGCATGGAGGAAACCGAGGTTTCACCCCAGCGCAAGAGTTTTTTAGACAGGATAAAGGATTTTTTCACCGGTGGTGAGGCTGAGGGTGCCACCCCTGCCAGTGCCGACGCAGAAAAAGATAAGAAGAAGCAACGAGGTGCAAAATGACCGACAGCGCTCCCAGACAGGATGAAACCGACCCTGAGTATGCCGGTGGCCAACCTCTAGACCCGATCCTTGAGCTGGAGGCCCGCGTCCGGCAATTGGAGAAGGAGCGCGAGGAGTTTCTGAATCTGGCCAAATCGCGTCAGGCCGAGTTTGAGAACTACCAAAAGCGGCAGTCGCGCGAGATGCAACAGGAAAAGAAGTACGCGCAGGAACCATTGGCCCGCGACCTGTTACCCCCTATCGACAATTTGCAGCGCGCGGTGCAGGCGGCGACCGGTGAGGCCAAAGGCCCCCTGGCCCAAGGGGTTGCCTTGGTGCTGCAACAAATCATCGAGGTGCTGAAACGCCACGGGGTTAAACCCGTAGAGGCCCTGCATCAGTCGTTTGATGCCAACCATCACCAGGCTGTGAACCAGATTCCCACCAGCGATCATCCACCCATGACCGTGGTGCAGGTGCATCAGGGCGGCTACATGCTGCATGACCGCGTGCTGCGGCCCGCCAGCGTTGGGGTATCAGTTTCTCCGGCCGAATCGAACGGTTCACCCGAATGACCATCAGGTATTTTTCCAGCCAGGAGTGAAACGATGCCAACCTATGATTACAAATGCGACGCTTGCGGCCATACTTTTGAGGAGTTTCAGTCTTTCAGCGAGAAGACTTTGACCACCTGCCCCAAGTGCAAAAAGAAGAAGCTGCAACGCCTGTTTGGCACCGGCGCAGCGATCCTCTTCAAGGGTTCGGGATTTTACGAGACTGATTATCGTAGTGATGGCTACAAGGCGGCGGCCAAGGCAGACAGTGACAAGCCGGCATCGACGGGCAGTTCCGAACCCTCGGGATCGAAATCTCCCGATAGCGCCAAGCCGTCGGATTCGGGCTCGTCTTCGAGTGGCAAGAAAGGGAAAAAGTAGTGGCAGGCAAGCCCAAGGTGCCGACATGCCTGGTTTGCTCGCAACAGATTGCGGGTGGGCCATCTGAATGGCCGCAGTTTCCATTTTGTTCGCAGCGTTGCAAACTGGTTGACTTGGGGCGCTGGTTTGACGAGCGTTACAACCTTCCGGCAGGGCCCCGCACGGTCCAAGAAATTTCCGAAGAAATTGAAGAGCTCGAGGTGAGGCGGCTTGAGCAGGAAAGCGAGGAAGGGTTTGATTAACTAGCCTGGGCGGTTCTAAGGGCCACCATTGCCGCCAGATACCCACCCTTGAAGCCTGCATCGATATTCACAACTGCGACGCCGGCTGAGCAGGCGTTGAGCATGGTCAAAAGGGCAGCGACCCCGCCGAATGCGGCACCATAGCCGATACTGGTTGGAACTGCGAAAACCGGGCAAGACACCAAACCGCCCACCACGCTGGGCAGAGCGCCATCCATTCCTGCCACCACCACGATTGCATCCGCTTCTGCCAGATCTTCACCCAGTGCCAGCAACCGGTGCAGTCCGGCAACGCCCACATCGGCCACCATTTTGCATGTGGTTCCCAAAGCAAGCGCGGTATTGCGGGCTTCATGGGCAACGGGAAGATCGCTGGTGCCGGCGGTGAGAACCAAAACCCGGCCTTTGGGAACAGGCTGCGTGCTAGGCGCTTTCAGCCAGAAGGTGCGACCGGTTTGATCATATTCACCCTGGGGAAGCGCTTGGCAAATTTTGGCAACGGCTTCTTCGGGAACCCGGGTGACGAGGCAGCTTTGTTGTGATTCGTGCAGGCGGCGGGCGCCACCAATGATCCATTCCGGGGTTTTACCCTGGCCAAAAATCACCTCAGCGTGGCCGCAACGCCTTTTGCGGTCCAAATCGATACGGGCGAAACCTAAATCGGCAAACCCTGTTTGGCCGGGTGAGTCGGCATTGAGTTGGGCCAGAGCATCAGCCGGGCTGATTTTTCCAGAACGAACCGCCTCTAAAATATGCAAATTTGTCTTGGTCTGGCTCATCCAGCTATCTCCCGCACAGCAATGATGAGGGCGTCGATTTCCGATTCGGTGTTGAATGGGCCAATGCTGGCGCGGACCAAGCCATCAGGGTAGGTGCCCAGTGATTTGTGGACAAACGGTGCGCAGTGGAGTCCGGGGCGCACGGCGATATCGAACGCTTGATCGAGAATGCCACCAACTTCGGGGGCGGGGAGAATTTCGAGGCGGAATGGCACATTGGCCACCCTGCGTTGCCAATCACGGTGGCCAAAGAGTTCGAGGCCGGGAATTTGTTCGAGGCCGGCTGCAAGGCGTTCGGCCAGCCGCGACTCATGTTGATGGATGGATTCGATCCCTTTTTCCTGGAGCCAGCGGATGCCGGCACCTAGTCCTTCGACCCCCAACACATTGGGTGTACCGCCTTCAAGCAGGTAGGGCAGGTCTTTGGGTTGGGTTTCGGTGGAGGAGTCGCCGCCGGTTCCCCCTTCACGCCAAGGGCGCAAGTTGGTGCGTGGCCCGGCATAAAGGACGCCTGTGCCCAAGGGGCCCATCAATCCCTTGTGGCCAGCGGTGGCCAGAAGGTCGATGTGCATGGCCTCAACCGCAATTGGCAAAACTCCTGCGGACTGTGCAGCATCGAGCAGGAAAAGGGCGTCCCTTGAGCGGGTGATCCAAGCTGCTTCGGCGATGGGTTGCACTGTGCCCAGCACATTGCTTGCATGGGTGAGAGCAACCATACGAGTCTTGGGGGTGAAGGCTTTTTCCAGATCCTCCAGCCGGAGGGTACCGTGTTGGTCTGGTTGCAGGCGCGTGACAGTGATTTTTCCAGCCAGTTCCATGGCTCGGACTGGGCGGCTGATGGAATTGTGTTCCAGGCTGGAGGTGATGACATGGTCGCCTTGTTCCAGCGTGCCTTTCAGCGCGATGTTGAGGGCATCGGTGCAGTTGAGAGTGAAAATCCAGCGATCCGGATTTTTGCCGGCGAAGAACTGGTGGAGCAGGTGGCGGGTGTTGTCGAGCGCGCGTTCGGCTTCCATGGCCATGCGGTGGCCGGCGCGGCCGGGGTTGGCCATGGAATTACGGGCGAACCGGTCCATGGCGACATAGACCGATTCGGGCTTTGGGTGCGTGGTTGACGCGTTGTCGAGGTAGACGGTCATGGGTTCATCAGTCTTCCCCGGCCGTCAATGGCCGACATAGCGGGCGTACAAGGCCAAAGCGCGTTCCTCATCGTTGGTTCCCTGGATGATCGCGCGGGCATCGGGGAAAATGGTGAATTGGCAGCCGTCAATTTCCACTTTTAGGAGAAATTTAGTCAGCTGTGGTTTGCCGTAGGAAGCAAGATTTTCAGCGAGGCGGGGCAGGTCGAGGCTGGGCTTTCCGGCAGGAACCACCTGAACGGCATTGCGGCCGCAAAGGCTGGTGGTCTGTACCCCCATGGAGCCTTCGAGCCATTCGAACTTGCGGTGTTTGCAGCAGGGGCAGTCAACCTTTCCCAGCAGTGGTGCGATTTTGACGCGGCGAGTGGTGTTTTCCCAGCAATCGACATAAACCAGCTCGCGATTGATGGCATCTTCGGAACCGGAGAGCAATTTCAGGGCCTCGGTCGCCTGGAAGTTAGCAATGATGCTGATGATGGGGGAAAGCACGCCGGCCGAGTCGCAAGTTGCCGCTTCGCCAGGCCCAGGGGCTGCCTCGAAAACGCAACGGAGGCAGGGTGTTTTTCCTGGGACAATGGTGAAGGTTTGGCCGTGACTGCCGATGCAGCCACCGTGCACCCATGGTTTGCCCTGTTTGACGGCGACATCATTGATGAGATAGCGGATCTCGAAATTGTCAGACCCATCGGCAATGAGATCCACATCTGCTGAGAGTGCTTCAATGTTTGAGCGGTCGATATGGGCGACGATAGGCTCGTAGGTGACTTGGGAGTTGATCTGGCGCAGCTTGGTGGCAGCGGCCTCGGCCTTTGGGGTGTTTGAGCGGACATCTTCCTCGTCGAAGAGGACCTGCCGCTGAAGGTTGCTCAGCTCGACAAAATCACGGTCGACCAAGCGGATGAATCCGACACCCGCACGGGCCAGAGTGTTTGCCAGCACTGTGCCGAGGGCCCCAACCCCGCAAAGCAGCACGCGTGCGCCTGCTAGTTTTTTCTGGCCGGCCTCACCAATGCCGAAAAACCGCATTTGGCGGCTATATCGCTCGAGGTCTGGGTTGCTGGTTGTTTCGGTGCTTGCGGTCATTTTTCGTTGTTGCCTATCAGCAGGGTGGCCATTTCGGTGAGGAAGGTGATCGCATCGGCTTCCCAGCCATTCGACCGACCGTACTCGCCCAGTTTGTTCAAATCGTCGTGGAAGCGTTGCTTTTCGGCAGGCTGTAACTTGTTCAGATGCTCAATCAGGCGGCCGAACATTTCGTCTGCGGCACCTTGGTGCATCAACTCCTCGTCGGTTCCGGTAAGGAACACAACAGTGTCGAGGATAGCCAAGCTGAAAGGATGGAGGCCGAGACTGTCTGGCACTTCAGGCAAAAGGGCCACACCCTCGGGTACTTCCTCTTCGTGGTTTTCATGATCATGGTTGTCGTCGTGGTTACAATCCGGCCCATGGACATGGTCTTGTTGACCTTTGCCTTGGGACCCTGGCCCACGAGGGCCTTGGTTGTTACCCTTGCCACGGTTCTTATCGTTGTGTTTGGCCATTGAGATAACGCTTTCCTGTTTTGGGATTTATCTTTTTGTTAGAAGTGACCGGTCAGCCGCCGCCCACTGCGGGGATGATGGCGACATCG
>CAIWHS010000395.1 GCA_903912515.1 uncultured Planctomycetaceae bacterium | reverse complement strand
GTTATTTTTTAGGCCACATTTCGCCCCGCAAAAACCAACTCCAATTATGGCCGAAAGCCGGCATCTTTCTTGAGTTTATTTGCCCACAAACCAATACGCCTACGAATACCAAAGGCAGGTATTGGCTGGCTAATGCTCCGTTGGAAAAACCCTTGCAAGTTGTTGCCAGCACAATCGGTGGCATGATTGCAGTAAGGACAAACCTATTTGTGACTGTTCTTGACAGGTCAAAAGGAATTTTGAGGATCGAAAGCGGTTTCCCTAAAACCGGTACGCTCAATCACCTAGAATCTCAGCCAAATCAACCAACTTACCATCCATCCACGTTCGGCATGGTGGAAGACTCGCTAGAAACTTTGTCCCATAACGCTTGGTGATCACCCTTGGGTCTAATATAGCCACCATGCCCTTGTCATTTGAGTGTCGAATCAAACGACCAAATCCCTGCCTCAGTTTCAAAATCGCCTGCGGGACTTGGTAATCAAAAAACGGATTCCCACCTGACTGGGATATCGATTCAAGCCGCGCTTCCACCAATGGTCGGTCTGGCACTGCGAAAGGCAATTTTGTGATGATCACATTGGTAAGCGCATCACCTGGAACATCAACTCCCTGCCAGAAGGTGTCGAGCCCCAACAAAACCGACTGGGGTGTTGATTTGAAACTGGCTAAGAGAGCAGAATTGTTTTCCCCCTTGCCTTGGCATAACAGTGGGTAGCCTTTTCCAGCACAAAAACCCTCCAAACCATCCCTCAATTTCTCCAAGTAATCCCTACTTGTGCAAAGAACAAACGCATGCCCCTTGGTTAGATCCAAATAGTCTCGCACCGCGATTAAGCTGTGATCAAGAAACGCTTTGGGATCTTGACTTGGATCTGGCATCTCCTGGTGCAAATAAAGATTCACTTGATTTTCAAAATCAAATGGGCTGGCACATTTCGATTCAATGCCACCTGGCGGATTTGGAAATCCCAACCTCTTGCGCGCATGAAAAAACGGGTCTCGACCACCGGTTCCTAATGTGGCACTCGCAACAATCACAGTTTTGGTTTTACCAAACAAATGCTTGGCCAAAATTTCACCAACTTCTACTGGGGCCGCATGCAGATCCCAAGTTACCTGTGCTTTTTCCCTTGCAGGCTCAAGCCAATAAACCATGCTTTCCCCAGATTGTTGGATCCAAAGCCTTAAGTTATCCGAAAAAGCCCTTGCTTGTCGTGCTGCCCCTGATAATTCAATTGCTTGATCAGGGTGCTCCCGCAGCGCAGCAATTCCTTCAAGTGAGGCTGCAAGAATCCCCAATGAGTCCGACAGGTCCAATCGGACTCCACCCAGTGGCTCGGTCATTCGAATTGGCCTATTGGACCATTGTGTGGATTTAGCTCTACCCAAATCACGAATTGTCGCCGCAAATGGCTCCAAATGCAGCCATGCCCTATGGTGATTACCCAACAGTTCGGGACTGGTTTCACCAGCCAAAAGCCCTTGTGGACCGTTTTTGCTATCCCTTAACAATCTTCCCAAAAAGGAACGAATAGCCGCAAACGAAACCCGCGTTCCAAGCTGATCACCAGCAACCTCTTCAAAAGTGTGTCCTTCATCAAGGATCACGGCATGGTAGTCAGGAATACATGAACCACCCTGCATGCGAAGATTTAGGTCTGCCAAAAACAGGGCGTGGTTAACCACCAATAAGCCCGCCCCTTCTGATTGGCGTCGCACCCTTTGAAACATGCATCGCTCGAAGCTTGGACATTTCCTGCCCAAGCATTGGTTGGCGTCGCTTCTTGAAAGCTCCCAAGCCTCGGGGGAAATCTTAAAACCCAACTCCGACCGGGTGCCATCCAATCTTTCCCGCTGCCATGAATCCAATCGATTCAAATCCTGCCAAATCTCGTCAAAGCCAAGTGGACTTCCCTCAATTTGTCGCAATGAGTGCCGCAAGCGCCTCCTGGAAATATAATTTGATCGTCCTTTCAATAATGCAGCTTTCACTGGAGAGCCAAATAAATCCATTAAAAACGGAATATCCTTACTAAATAATTGTTCCTGCAGGCTGATGGTGTGCGTGGAAATAACAATCCGTTGACCCGGATTATCCTGTAAATGAATTAACGCAGGAACAAGGTAGGCAAACGTTTTCCCCGTCCCTGTGCCGGCCTCCAGCATCACCGGCTTTTCTTGTGCCAATCCCTCTGAAACCGCACGGGCTGCAGTCAACTGCTGGGGCCTAACTTCAAATGATGAAAGCCGGGAGGCAATCAAGCCACCCGGCCCCAATATTCCTTCAACAGTCATTTCATCTAAAGAATTCTTCAATCAACATTCCCCAGCAACTTTTGGCAGTTTAAATTATCGAATATTCAAGGGTTCAATTGGCAAAAGGTAAACAGGGCCACCCTTCATCCTTGCCAATCTTAGTGCAGGAAGGGCCAGTTTCTGAAGCTCACTCGGAAGGCCTCTCAATAAAGTTTCAAAAGAGTTTTTTGTCTGGGCATCCATTTGAATTCCCAAATCAAAATCCAGTAAATCCTCCAGCATGTTCCTTGGCTTTGGCAACTTTAGAACTTCTGGCCTTTTGTCCTTGGGCAAGTCGGTCTGGTCCCGGGCCCAAGCTAGAGCTTTTTCCAAGGAACCAAGTTCATCCACCAGTCCATTACCCACGGCCTGCCGCCCGGTCCAAACCCGGCCGCCCGCCAAGCTAGCCAACTTTTCAAGAGTGTAATCGGTTTTTCCAGCATCTTTTCTACCTGCAAGCCCCTTTGCAAGGAATTGAGTGTAGGTATCCTCAATGAGCGCTGTCATGGCCGTCCTCTCTGATTCAGAGAACGGATTGCTTCCAGACATCACCCCGGCATTGGCCCCTCGACTAATTACCTCAGAGTGAAGGCCCGCCCTTTTCAAAACCGGACCATAAGCCAATTTGCCGCCAAAAACACCAATCGAACCGGTAATGGTGGAAGGCTCAGCAAAAATCCTTTTTGCAGCCATTGCTATGTAATAACCACCACTGGCAGCCACATCTCCCATGCTGGCCACAACTGGCTTCTTGCTTCGTTTCAACTCAGCCCAAATCAGGTCGCTTGCCAATGCCGAACCACCTGGGCTGTCAATTCGCAAAACTATCGCCTTGACCGTCGGGTCCTCTTCGGCCTGACGAATTGCCTCAATCAAGGTATCACTGCCTACCTTTTCGGATCCCAATCCCGCACTACTTTTCCCTGTATCAATTTCACCTACCGCGTATATCAATGCAATTCGAGGGTTCTTGCCAACCTTGGGTTTGGGAGGGCTCAAAGCCTTCAACAACGAAAAAGGGTTGGAAAAATCAACCTCTTCCGCCTTGGTTTTTCCAAAATCAGCTACAATTTCAGCACCATTCCCCGCCAAAAACCTTGCGCGCTCCTTAGCTTCGGGCAGGTACCCAACCCGGTCTAAAATTCCTGCTGCCACTGCAGCTTTTGCTGT
>CAIWHS010000394.1 GCA_903912515.1 uncultured Planctomycetaceae bacterium | reverse complement strand
TTGGCTCGACCGTTACCAGGAATTCCTCGCGGCTGACTTCTGGAAAGTGCCATGGGGCGACGGCCATGTGCATCTGGTCTACACCGGCGTCTTCGGCCATCTCTGGTTCCTCTGGGACCTGTGCTGGCTACTGGCTCTCTATGCCATGGCCGCCCGCACCGGCCTGTTCCCCTGCCTTACCACTGATGCCCGCCTGGGGCTGGGGGCGGGCACACTCCTCGCCCTGCTACTCAGTCTGGTCAGCAATATCCCCATGCACATCGGCGGTCCCGGTTTCGGGCCCGACACCACCACCGGCTGGATCCCCGCCCCACACCTACTGGCCCACTACGCGGTCTACTTCTTCTTCGGCGCCTTCTATTACTCGCACGCCGCCCATGCCGATCGTCTGGGTCGGTGGTGGCCCCTTTGGATGGGGATTGCCCTGCTCGCCCTGCTGCCCGCTGGATTGGTGACGATGGGCAATCGCTGGATCGATGTCCCGTTACAGACCGTCTTCTGCTGGCTCATGATCGCCGGCCTCATGGGCCTTTTCCACCGCTATCTCGGCTCCGAATCCGCCTTGGTCCGCTACCTCTCCGACTCCTCCTACTGGTGCTACCTCATCCACATGGTGCCCGTCTTCGCACTTCAAGGCCTGGTCCGCGACTGGCCCTTCCCAGCCGCCCTCAAGTTCTGCCTGGTGGCGGTGGCGATTACCGCCCTGCTGCTGGCTAGCTACCAGCTCCTCGTGCGCCACACCCCCGTTGGCTGGCTCCTCAACGGCCCACGCAAGGGGTAACTTTCAGATTATTTTTGCGTCCTTTTTGTGCAAATACCAACCTGCATCACCCGGAAAGGAAATCTGTACCCATGCTTCGGCTTCTGACCCTGCCGCCCCTTGTCTTGGCCCCCGCGCTTATCCTTTGCGCAAGCATGGCCTATCCTCTGAATCCACATCATATCTACGCTTTCGCTGGCCCGCAGAAGAAACAGCCCTCAAAAACCCCGGATGAGATGACCGAGGTGGAGAAAAAAGCTTTTGTGGAAAAGCTCCTTATCGAAAAGGGCCTGCTGGATCCCAGGGGCTGGAATTTCCCAAAAACAGCTTTTGATTACGCCAAATTGGTAGAGCCCCAACTCGGGGTCCCTCCCAAAATCGACCTCGGCGAGGCCGTTGAGATACCACTTTATGTGGACGGCGTCCGCACCTACGGCAACCTGGGTCAGCGTTGCGACAATCGCAGTATGCTGGGCAAGGAAACCGTTTCTGGCTCCACACTCCAGCGCTATGAGGGACGGACCGCCGACGGCACTTCACTCCCCGATGTGGTCTGGGTCAGCTTCGGGCGCAACTCCACCCGCGATCCGGCAAAACCATTCGGCTCGGTCCAGATGATTGGCTACAACAGGAAGACAGGCGCTACAGCCTTTTTTGAAAGCTCAGACCAGATCCACCCATGGGTCAAACTCGATCAGAAAACCCTCCGGATGCGTGGCAAAATGCCATGGATAGACAACCCGGAGGAGTTTAATAAGGCATTCCTGGTTCCAGAACCGACTCGGCCACAATGCGTCCAATGCCACCAGGCCGACCCCTTCATCACCAATTCGTTTATCAACGCCGCCAAGATTCCAGGCACCAACGAAAATGTGGTGCCCATACTGGACCGGCATTCACCTTACTTTGTCATCGGCGGGGACAATTGGGACATGCGCACCATTCATATCGAGGGAAACAAATGCTTTGATTGCCATAGGGTTGGCATGAGCACCATGGCCATGTTCATGGAAAACGGGTGGAACCCCAACCAACACATGCCGCCGCGTAATCCGGGCACCCTGGCAAAAGACCTCGACCAGTTGCTGAATGCTTGGCGGAATGGCCCGGCAAGCGTTCCGGGGGGAAAATGGATGCT
>CAIWHS010000393.1 GCA_903912515.1 uncultured Planctomycetaceae bacterium | reverse complement strand
CCAGAGGCCCCTATGCAATTCATTTCTGGCAAAATCCCAGACCTGTTTTGGAAACCCTTGAAGAAATTCGGTGATGATCGCGGCTGGCTGGGCGAACTGTTTCGCGAGGATGAAATGCCCGCGGGTTTTCAAGTCACCATGTCGTATGTATCTATGACCAAGGCAGGCGTTGTGCGTGGCCCGCACGAACATGTCGACCAGTCCGACTGCTTTTGCTTCATCGGCCCGGGCACCTTCAGGCTCACCCTTTGGGATATGCGCAAAGGCTCAGCCACCTTCGGCGTGAAACAGGAAGAAATTGTAGGCGCTGACAACCCGATGCTCGTTGTCATTCCGCCCCATGTGATCCACGCTTACAAGAATATCAGCGAAGGCGACTCAATCGTCTACAACTTCCCGGACAGGCTCTACAAAGGCAAGCAAAGAGCCCAACCCGTCGACGAAATTCGCCACGAACTGGACCCTAAGTCTATTTATATTGTCGAATGAAAGAGATAACCCGGGTCACTTGACCTTGATCATCTCGAGAAACTCGGTGTTGGATTTGGTCTTGGCCAAACGGCTCACCAGCTTCTCCATGGCCTCGACCGGCTTCATGTCAACCAGCACCCGACGCAGCGCGTGAATGCGCGGCAGGAACTCGGTGGGGATGAGGCGTTCCTCTTTGCGGGTGCCTGATTGGCTGATGTCCAAGGCGGGAAAGATTCGGCGATCAGCCAGCTTGCGGTCGAGCACCATTTCCATATTTCCAGTGCCCTTCAGCTCCTGGAAGATCACCTCGTCCATCTTCGATCCGGTGTCGATGAGCGCCGTGCCAATCACCGTGAGGCTGCCGCCTTCTTCGAAAGCTCGGGCTGAACCGAACAGTCGCTTGGGCACTTCCAAGGCGCGCACATCAACGCCGCCAGACATGGTGCGGCCGCTGTTGCCGGTATTTTTGTTGTAGGCTCGCGCCAAACGGGTGAGGCTGTCGAGCAGTAGGAAGACGGGCTTGCCTTGCTCAGCCAGTCGCTTGGCCCGCTCCACCACCAGTTCAGCCAGCCGAACATGGTTGGAAGCATCAAGATCACTGGAGCTCGCATAGACCTCGCCACGGATGGTGCGGCGGGCCTCGGTGACTTCCTCAGGGCGTTCGTCCACCAGCAGCACCATCAGGTGCATATCTGGGTGGTTGGCACTGACCGCCTTGGCAAGTTCTTGCAGCAACACGGTCTTTCCGGTGCGCGGAGGTGCCACAATAAGGGCCCGCTGACCGCGGCCCAACGGCGTGAGAATATCCATCACGCGGGTGGAAATCGGCTCCTGGCCGGTCTCGAGCCTGATAGCAATGGTTGGGTCAACCGCTGTGAGCGATTCAAAGTTGCGTGGTTTGTATTCGTTTGCCGGGGCATTCTCAATCTGGTCTATCCTGCCCAACCTTGGCCCTTGCCCGCGAGCCGGGCGAACAACGCCTCGAATGTGCAAACCTTCGCGCAGATTGTGAGACTGGATGAGTTGTTGGCTGACAAACGGGTCGGTGGTGAGGGGCTTCAGCCCGCGTTCCATCGAGCGCAAGAAACCGTGCCCTTTAGGCGTCAACTCCAAAACGCCGTCCACCTCCAGCCAGCTAGACTGGGCAGCGGCCAAGTCGCCGTTGATGGACCGGTCAAAATCAGGATCGACCGGAGGCATGGTGCCTGGAAGTCCTTGATTGGGGTTGTACCGGGGAACCCCGTGGCGATCTTGAGGCCCTGGGCCCCTGCGTTGTGGCTGCTGGTAGTGTGGGTTGGGGGCTCCCATTCCTCCCTTGTAGCGAGCCCTGCCGCTTTGGCCACCGCGACCGGGGCCGGGCCGACCTTGGCCTCCACGCTTTCCAGGATTGGGATTCATGCTGGTTCCAGAATGGCTTTGATACATGCGTGAATTAATGCCTTCAACAGAAAACTTTAAAAATGACCTGACTTTTGCAACTGGCCACAGGGTCTACCACGACCCCGGTCTTGTCAGACTTTTCGGAATGGTGTGTCAATCTCGAACGAACCGTCATCCAACTTGGTGAGGACATAGTCGCCAAACAAGTTCGGCGCCTCTTTTTGAAGAATCATCAACATGGCAACCGCCACCTTGCGAATTTCGTCCTCGGCGTGGCGGCTACCGCGCATTTCCAAAAAATGGCGCAGTGAGCGGGCGTTTGCTGTGACGAAAATCTTGGTTTCGGTGGCGTTTGGCAGAACGCTGCGGGCGGCCTGCCTTGCCTTTTTGCGTCTTAAAGTACGGTCGGGCTCGTCGGCGAATTTTTCGGCGAGAATCTCGACCAGTTTTTGGTACCCATCATGAGCGGCCTGAACAGTTTGTTCAAAGACGGCATGAGCGGCAGGATCATCAGCAATGCAATCTGGCTCGACATACTCGGCCACAGACTCGTCGACATAGCGTTGGCTTAGTTGGGAATAGCCCATCCCAGCGCGATGCCGAACCAATTCATGGGTGAATGATCGGCTCACACCGGTGATAAGGAAATTCCAGACCGCATGCTCGAGGACAGAGCCGTGGCCCACCTCGAGTATGTGCTGGATATAAGCGTTGTTTCCACCCGGACGGGGTTTTGCAAAGCTCATGTAGCACACACGGCCAGCAACCTCAACGAGGTGCTCACCGGCTACTTCAGTATCGGTTTGCCAAGCAACACCATGATCATTCAGGAAGCGATCAACTTCCGCATCATTGGTGGCTTGCTTGCCAAGCAAATATATCTGTGGCTCGCGTAGGATCCGCATGGGATCTGCGGCAACCTTTCAATTGGGGATCATCCGGTGGCTTCAAGCTGGCACACTACCAGTTTGCAACCGGGGAAATCATTAAGGCAAGGGTCTGGACGGTAGGCGGCAAATGGCAGCCTTGACCATCAATTTTGCAGTTAGAGCTTCCAAGCCGAAGGTCGGCAAGCAATTCCTGCAGCAAATCTTCCTTGTTCATTTAGAATATGTAACATCATTTAAATCAATGCTACTTTCATACCCCAATTTTATTTTAGCTGGGTGGCAAGTCAAGGCTTGGAGGCGTTTTTCGTTAGTTAATCTGAAAAATTGCCGACAAAACTGGTCCTGCCTTGATGATTTGGTCGATTATGCTATGGTGGTGTTTTGCTAAATCTGAGTTATTTTTCAGGTTAATCCCTTCCAATTGGGGAGCCTGATCAGGGATCAGTAGCCATGAAGAAGAACATCCATCCTAATTACGATGAAGCCTCCGTCACCTGTGGTTGCGGGGCAAAATTCACCACCCGTAGCACCCGGAAAACGATTGGTGTGGAAATTTGCTCCTCTTGCCACCCTTTTTTCACAGGCAAGATGAAGTTTGTTGACACCACCGGGCGGGTTGAGCGGTTCCAAAAGAAGTATGGCAAGTGGGCAGGCAAGCAGCCTGCTCCCACCGAAGCGAATTGATTGTTACTTGGGCAAAATGAAAGATTGCGCGCCCGAAGTTCGGGCGCGTGTTTCTTTTGGTATTTTATTAACAACCCAGTCTTAATTATCCCAACACCTTCCCGGTATAAATCGTCTTATGCGTGAAGCTTTTGAGGCCGCGCGAGCACGCTTGGGTGAAGTGGAGACGCTTTTGGCGGATCCATTGGTTGTTGGCGACCGCAAGCTTTTCAGCCAGCTGTCCAAAGAGCATGGCAGTCTTAGCAAGCGTGTGACCCCTTACATTCAACTGATTGAGGTGGAGCGGGGCATTGCTGACGCTGATGCTTTGATTGCGTCGGGCGATGAGGAGATGGCCGAGTTGGCCCGTGAGGAGCTTGCGAGCCTGAAGCCCCGTCATGAAGAACTGACAGCCAAGATGGAAGACCTGCTGCTGTCGGGTGATGAGGAATTTGACCGGTGCATCATTGAAATCCGCGCTGGAACAGGCGGGGACGAGGCAGCGATATTCGCAGGCGACCTTTTTCGGATGTATTCGATGTATGCCCGTGTTCGCGGCTGGGGGGTTGAAGAAATCTCCTTTAGCGCTGGCGAAATGGGTGGATTTAAGGAAGTGGTATTTGCCCTGACCGGTGACGGCATGTGGGGCTGCATGCGACACGAGAGTGGCGGGCACCGTGTGCAACGGGTGCCCAAGACCGAATCTCAGGGTCGGATTCACACCTCGGCAGCCACGGTTGCGGTGCTTCCCGAGCCTGATGAAGTTCAGGTTGAGATTCGGGACGAGGATATTGAGTGGGAGCGAATGCGCGCCGGTGGTGCGGGTGGCCAGCATGTGAACAAGACTGAAAGCGCAGTTCGTATTTGGCACAAGCCGACAGGTCTAGAGGTGAAATGCCAAGACGGGCGCAGCCAGCACAAGAATTACGACACAGCGCTGCGTATTTTGCGCACCCGGCTGTATGAGCACGAGCGGTTGAAGCTGCATAGCGAGCGTTCCGAAATGCGCCGCAATCTGATTGGCTCGGGAGACCGTAACGAGCGAATTCGGACCTACAATTTCCCGCAAAACCGGATCACAGACCACCGGGTTGGTCTGACGCTTCACAACCTTGACCTGGTGATGGAAGGTCAATTGGACGATTTGTTTGTCCCGCTGCAGGCTCATGATCGCCAGGAGCGCCTGAAACTGGCAGGCCTGGGCGGCGCGAAAGCCTGAGCATGAGCGGCGCGCCCGTTAGCTGGACCGTGGCCCGCCTCCTGGAATGGACCACCGGTCATTTCTCATCCAAGGGAATTGAGTCAGCCAGGCTCGAGGCGGAAGTGTTGCTTTCGGCAGCCTTGGGTGTGCGGCGTATTGACTTGTATGTTCGTCATGACCAAATGGTGGACGAGGCAGGGCGCGGTCGATTCCGCGAGATGGTTCGGAAGCGCCAAGATGGCGCGCCCACGGCACACATAGTTGGCAAAAAAGAGTTTTATTCTTTGGATTTTGCCGTTACCGGTGCGACCCTGATTCCCAGGCCTGACACCGAGTTGCTGGTGGATGAGGCGATCAAGATTGCCAAGGGGCAGCCCGAGCTTTTGATCGCGGATATTGGAACAGGTAGCGGATGCGTTGCGCTGGCGATTGCAAGCCGGTTGCCCAAGGCAAAGCTTGTTGCGATAGACATCAGCCCTGAGGCACTTACTGTGGCGCGGGAGAACGCGGCGCGGCTAAACCTTGCTGGCCGGGTTGAATTTCGTCTGGGCGATCTGCTAACGCCTCTTGGAGACATGCGGCCTGATTTAATTGTGTCGAACCCTCCTTATATTCCGAGCCAAGATATTGCGAGCTTGGAGGCCGGGGTGCGGGACCATGAACCGCGCTTGGCGCTGGACGGTGGTGCGGATGGTTTTCGGATAATCGAGCGCTTGGCGCTAGGAGCTCAAGGTGCTTTGGCGCCGGGCGGGACCTTGGCGTTTGAGATAGGTGCTGGGCAAGAGGCAGGGGCGCGGCAACTTCTTGAGCGGTTGGGATTCGTGGTGGAAAAGGTTTTGAAAGACGCTGGCGGACACCCCAGAGTGGTACGCTGCAAGCCTTGCTAACTGCCGCCGAGTGACGACCCCTCGTCGATACGGATTTGCCCTGAAGTGCGATTGTAGGTAATTTTGCGGGCCTTAACTTCATCTGGTTTGGCGCCGGGTTTTAGTTGCCTGTAGAGGACTGCGGGTTCCATGGCGGAGCCGTGGAAAATGACTTGGCCTTTGGCTTCATCGTAAGTGACCAATTCACCTGTACCTGAGAACTCGCGAGATTGTGCGACGACGCGCCCGCGGGCGCGCATTTCCTGGTGGGTGACGCCGTTTTCGTTATGGCTGAGGACATCGAGTTTGTCGCAGCGCAGGTAGAGTGCCTCGGGTGGCATGCGGTCGAGGATGCGGTCGATATCGATCTCGGTGTTTGGGTCATCGCAGGGAAAATTCAAGACCCGAACATTTTCGAGGAAGCTTGCTTTGTTTTGGCGATTATTGCTTCCGAACATGCTTTTTTGGAAGCTGACAAAGGTCATTTTCATTTGTTGTTTATCGCCTGATTTGGCGGGTGGCTTGGCGGCACTGGTGGTTTTGGCGTTGGCTTCTGGTGGGGGAACGGCTCCCGGGTTTGTGCCTGCCATAATTGCGGGCTCGGCGCCACCCAGTTGCAAAACGCGGACTTCGCCCGGGCCTGAGGCGCGGATCTCGCTGTTTTTCTTGGCATTGGCAGCGGCTGCAGTTGGCGGGATTGGTGACGAATCGTCTTCTTTATCTACCTGATTCATAGACAAGGTTACCGCAACGATGCGCTGGTAGCGGAGGAGTTTACCGTTTTCTTTGGTGGAGTCTTCGACGCGGACACGCTGATCGCAGACGAGGTTTTGGACATGGGCGCCTTTGCCGCCATTGCGCAAGGAGATTGGGTTGTCGAAATAGACCTGTAGGCCCTGGCAGGCGAGGCGTGCCTGCTCTTGTTCGGCTTGGATACCGCCGTGGAACTCGGCGTATTGGCCGTTGAGGAGCATGGATTTATTCCAGTGGACCTCCATGGGGACAGGCTTTGAGAGTTTGTCGCCTTGGAAGTTGGTGAGTGATTCCATTTGGATGGCGCCTATGCCTGTGACCCAGACCTTGTTGGCGGCTTCGTCGATATTCACTTCCGGGCCGACGATGAGTTTTCTATCCATACGCAACTGGGCGAGATCGCCCGTGACGGTCAGGAGATTGCCATCGGGTGAGCCTGTGAGCTGCAGGGTTTCGCCACGGATATCAAGGCCTTTGTCTTCTGGCTTGGCGGGTTCTTGACGGACTTGGACGGTGCCCTCGCAACGGAGGCGGTCGAGCCTGTCGCGATTGTCCATGCGGAAAATCCAGGCCTCTATTGAACGGGCAGTCAAATCGAGTGGGCGCGCTTGCGCCTTGGGGTCTTTGTTGT
>CAIWHS010000392.1 GCA_903912515.1 uncultured Planctomycetaceae bacterium | reverse complement strand
CCGCAGTTGGTTCCGGTTCCGGGTATGCCATCGTCGGTGCCGGAAATCCCGTTTGCAAAGCGGAGCAAGCAGACGGGAATTGCCAAGTTGGCACTGTTCGCTTTTCATCGGGAGAGCGGGCAAATTGTATGGCAGTCGGGGGTTCATCAGTTTTCATCGCATGCCAAGGACGCTTTTGTTTTTGGTATGGGACCATTCCGCTCAGGGACGATCCAACGAGGCACCTCGATCAATGGGAGCACCATTCCGTTGACCGACTTGTCTTGGTCGGAGGAGCCAGAGGGAACAAAGGTGAGGCCTACTGAACCGTTTGCTTGGAGTGATCCTGCTAAAAGGTCGAAGCAGGGTGCTGGCACTTCGCCTATTCAAACAGTTTCCCATGGTCCATCCGACCCCAAGGTGCCGGCAACATTGCCTGCGAGTGTCACGCAACCTGGCGGAACACCGAATCCAGCCGCGCCGCCAAATCCAGCCGCTCCTGCAGCTTTGCCCGCCGCCGCTCCCGTGACGCTTCCCACGCTTGAAATTCATGGGAAGAACTGACCCTCTGGCAGGCGTTGCCGAGACAACCCATACTGATTGCTAATTGTCTGATAAGTTGCGGGCACCCATTTCAAAGAAATGGGTGAGTGTCTGTGTGTGGCCGTGGAGTAAAACAGTGGGAAGCAAGGGTTTGTCGGAAATCGCAGAGCGCGTTGAGGAATTGCGTGGGGAAATCGAGCGGCATAACCATTTGTATTACACCCAAGCGACCCCGGAAATAACCGACCGGGAGTATGACCGACTTTTGGCGGAGTTGGTGGATTTGGAGGCAAAGCACCCGGAGTTGGATCGGGCGGATAGCCCGAGCCACAAAGTGGGTGGAGCGCCCATAGACGGGTTTGTGACGGTGCCGCATTCGGAACCAATGCTGTCGATTGACAACAGTTACAACCCGGATGATCTGCGCGAATTTGACAAGCGCGTTCGTAAGTGGCTTGATGGGGCACCAGTGCGCTATTTCGTGGAGGCCAAGATTGATGGCGTTGCGGTGGCGTTACGATTTGAGGGCGGGGTTTTGAACCAGGGGTTGACCCGTGGCGATGGGGTGAAAGGGGATGATGTGACCAGCAACCTGCGAACCGTGAGGGATTTGCCGCTTAGGTTGCTGGGGCATAACCATCCCGCGGTACTGGAAGTGCGGGGCGAGGTGTATATGGCCCGCGCAGACTTTGCGCATTTAAACCAGTCGAGAAAATCTGAAGGGCTTGACGCTTTTGCCAATCCGCGCAATTCGACAGCGGGATCGCTAAAGTTGTTGGACCCTGTTATGTGTGCCAAGCGGCGATTGAGATTGTTTGTGTATTCGATTCAGAAAGCCGAGGAGTTGGGTGCCAAGACGCATCAGGATTCATTGGAAATGGCGAAAGAATGGGGATTGCCTATCAACCCGCTAAGCGAAGCTTGCGGCGATATTGAACAAGTGCTTCAGGTGGTGGAAAAATGGCAGGTGCGGCGGAATGAATTGCCCTATGAGATTGATGGATTAGTCATCAAGGTGGATGACCTGGCGCAGCGCAAGGCATTGGGTAACACCTCGAAGGCGCCGCGCTGGGTTTCGGCTTACAAGTTCGAGGCGGAGCAGGGAACCACCAGGCTGCGTGAGATCACCATTCAGGTGGGTAAGACAGGTGCGCTAACGCCGGTGGCGAACTTGGACCCGGTGCGGTTGGCCGGCACCACGGTGACGCGGGCCAGCTTGCACAACGAGGATTACATCAAGGAAAAAGATATTCGGGTGGGTGATTTGGTGGTGGTGGAAAAGGCGGGGGAGATCATTCCGTATATTGTGCGCAGCGAGGCTTCGGCCCGTACCGGAGAGGAGAGGGAGTACCACTTCCCCAAGCATTGCCCGGTGTGCGGCGAGGCAGTGAAACGGGATGGTGACGGAGCGGTTACGCGATGTGTTGGCAGGGACTGCCTTGGAGTGGCCAGAAGGCGATTACGGGCTTTTGCAGCCAAGAACGCGATGGATATCGAGGGTTTGGGTGCTGAAACGGTGGACCAGTTG
>CAIWHS010000391.1 GCA_903912515.1 uncultured Planctomycetaceae bacterium | reverse complement strand
TGAATCAACCTATTTATCACCGCTCCAAGCTGCGGACATTTTGCAGGTACACCAATCCACGGTGAAACGATGGGTGGATGATGGAACGATTCCAGCATCGAAAACCCCTGGTGGGCATAGGAAAATTGCGCTGAGTGATTTGGTGCGTTTGGTTCGCGAGAAAAAGCTTCCCAAAGTGGTGCTGAATACGAGCCTTTTGGCGCGGTTGGCACCGGGGGTTGATTTGTTAGAGCAGCCGCTTGAGGCGCTAAGGGCAAACCTTGTTAAAGCAATCGATAGCAGCAGTCCAATGAGAGTTCATCAGACAATTTTGCGCTGTTTTCATTCGGGTATGCCCATTGAGTGTCTGGGCGATAGTGTTATTTTTCCGGTCATGGAAGAAGTTGGCAGGTCCTGGAATGCAGGCCAGATGGATGTAGGAATCGAGCATTTGGCAACTTCCTACATCTACGGTGCGTTAGTTGAATTACGTAATCGCTTGCTTCCAATAGATGGAATTGTCCGACCTGTTGCTATTGCAGCCTGCCCCGAGGGGGATTTTTATCAACTGGGCAACATTCTGGTCGAAACGCTGCTTCTGCAGAATGGCTGGCAAGTGATTAATATTGGTGCCAATACGCCGACTTCGACTTTGGAACAGTTGGTAGAGCGCCATAACCCGATGCTAGTTTGCCTTACTTGCAACCACCTTCCAAATGTGGAGAAATTTGTCACAGAATTGAATGGGCTTTACGCAATGGCTGACGAGCGAGGTGTGGATTTGTTTTTGGGCGGCCAAGCGCTGACAATTGATATCAGGAAGCGGTTGAATTATCACTGGATTGGTGAGTCCTTGGGGCAATTCAAGATTGCAGCCAGCAGATTGATGCAAATAACCGAACAGCAATTCAGTGAAAACCAATCAGGCGTGGCGGGCTGAGGATCAAAAAAAACGGTTGGCTTTCATGTTTTTGACACAAGCCTAAATCTCATAATTGTTTGCGTTTAATTGATTTAGATTTGTTCCCTGTATTGATTCCTTTGAACTCTGCCGGTATTAACCGCAAATCTCAGGGGCTCGGGTGCGCCGTTCCTTGGGGTTTGGTTTTCCCTGACGCAGGTGGGTTTCAGCCATGGATTTAAGCACGGGCAATCAAAATAGGCTGGCCCCTGCAAGAATCTGTGCGCTCACGGTGGTGGTTCTCTGCCTGCTGGCGGGGTGCAAATCTTCGTCAGCCTCGGCGGGTTTGGCATCAGGTCAAGCAGCTCAAATTCGTGAGCAAATTGCCCGTTTGGGCCAAGCCCGAGATTTGCCAGCTGCTGGGGCTATTGCCAGATTGGGAGCGATTGACGGGACGCAACCAACTGCGGAGGAACTCGATCAGGAGGGGAACACCGCACGCGGGCAAGAACCGGAAGGTGGGCCAGTGGCGCCAGCGGGTTCAGCCCCGCCACCGTTGTCCTTGCCTCCACCTCCAGCGCGACTTGGAATGCCGAATAATTTGGCTACCCCAAAGCCTCCCAAGGAAGGTGCCGGAGTAGCCAAATTGCGAAACCCGGAAGGCTTGAACATAGGCAGACCTTTGTCGGGTGGAGTGGTTGTGGCCCAGGTGAACGGGCAGGCCATTTTGGAGGAAGAGGTGCGGGTTGCGATGGTGCAGGGTGGGCTAGGCGAAGGGCAATCCATGGCAGAGCAGCGTCGTTTAGCGCTGGAAACACTGATTGACCGGGAGATGGTGGTGCAAGATTGCACCATGCGGCTTAGCAAGAGCCCGCAAGCGCAAAAATACTTGGACAAGATGAAGGAAATGGCTGGGAAGGAATTTGAGCGCTATCTCAAGCAAATTAAAGGCAAAAACAAGATCGAGAGCGACGAGGAGTTTGAAAAAATCCTTGAAGCGCAAGGTATGCCCATCGAGTTGATGCGGCGCCAACAGGAACGCAACTTTATCGCGATGAATTACCTGCAGCAGCGGGTGATGACTGCTGTAGACCGGATTTCCCGGGCGGACTTGGAAGAGTATTACCGAACCCGTCCGGACGAGTTCAAGGTGCGTGATTCGGTACGTTGGCGGCACATGTTCATTGCCAAGGCGCGCTATAACACTCCCGAAGAGGCGCAGCGGGAAGCCGAATCGCTGGCAGCCCGGGTACGGGCGGGTGAAGATTTTGTCGAGCTATCGCGCAAGTTTTGTCATGGAGACAGTGCCCTTAGGGGAGGCGAAGGGGTAGGCCGCCAGCGGGGCGAGATCAAGCCTGTGGAACTTGAGGAGCGGTTGTTCAGGATGCGTCCGGGTGAGGTTGGGCCGGTGATTGAATTGCGAACCGGCTACCACATTTTTCAATTGGTTGATCGTGAGTATGAAGGGCAAAAGCCCTTTGACGAGAAGGTGCAAAAGCAGATCAAGTCCCGGTTAAGAGACCAGTCTTCGCAGCGGGAAATGAAGGCTGTGATCACGGAATTGAAGCGAACTGCGGTGATTGAATATTCGGAACAATAAAACTTGCCCAAATCGTTAAGCCGCTGCAAGCGTGTGAGTCTGGAAACGTGCTAGAATACAATTGTGATTAGAATTGCAACTCAAGCCGTTTTGGGAGAGATAAAGCCCATGTCTGGAATTATGCAAGAAACAAGCAACCCCGCTTGGCGCGGCATTGAAAATACCGGTCAATATGCCGGCAACCCCGCCAATGCCATGACGATGTCTGGAGCGGTGGGCAAAACTGGGGTTCTTCTTGGCCTTTTGCTGGCCACTGGGATCACCTCGTTTGGCTATTGCTCAGACGCGCTCACCGCAGGTGCCCAAGGCCACATGGGGCTGATTTTTGGTGGCATGATCGGTGCGCTGGTGGTGGGCTTGGTTTTGGCCTTCAAGCCATCGTTTGCGCCGTTCTTGGCCCCGGTTTATGCAGTGCTAGAGGGTGCGGCGCTGGGTGGAGTGACAGCATTTGTTGAAACAATAAAGCCTGGTATTGGTGTTGAGGCCATAACCCTGACTCTGGGCATTTTGGGCGGAATGTTGTTTCTTTATTACAACGGGGCCCTGCGTGCGACACCATTTTTGACCAAGATTTTGGGTGCATCGATGATGGGGATTTTGGCGGCTTATTTAGCCACCTGGATTGGCCATATGTTTGGCTATGAGATTCCGTATATTCATGGAAATGGTGTGATCGGCATTGGTTTCTCGCTATTTGTGGTGGGTGTTGCCTCCTTTTCGTTTATTTTGGATTTCGCCCAGATTGAACGGCATGTTCTGGATCAGTCGCCCAAGTACATGGAATGGTACTGCGGCTATTGCCTGATGGTGACTGTGGTTTGGTTGTACATGGAGTTGGTGAAGCTGTTGATGAAGCTGAACCAAAGGGATTGATGTTTTTGGATTTTTAGTTTGGGAAAATAAAAGAGGCAGCCGGAAACGGCTGCCTCTTTTGCGTTAGGCGATTCTTAGGCTTATGAAGAGCCCAAGAGTTGGCGAAGGACATAGGGCAGAATGCCACCGTGACGGTAGTATTCTGCCTCTTGGGGGGTATCAATACGCACCAGCGCTTGGAAGGTTTTTAGTGAACCATCGGCACCCTTGGCCTTAACAGTGACTTTTTTGCCGGCACCCACGCCTGAGGCGAGCAGGGCAGGAAGCCCTTCAACGGCAAAGACTTCTTCGCCTGAAAGGGCATGAGAGGTGCGGTTTTCACCGGGCAGGTACTGCAGGGGCAGAATGCCCATACCCACGAGATTGCTACGGTGAATGCGCTCAAAGCTTTCAGCGAGAACCACCCGAATGCCAAGGAGTTTAGGCCCCTTGGCAGCCCAGTCGCGGCTTGAGCCTGAACCATATTCTTTGCCGGCCAGAATCATTAGCGGCACTTTTTCGCCCGCGTATTTTGCGGAGGCGTCGTAGATGCTCATGCCTTCACCGGAGGGAAGGTGGCGTGTCACACCGCCTTCGGTATCGGGGGCCAGCAGGTTTTTGAGGCGGATGTTGGCGAAGGTTCCACGAACCATGACTTCGTGATTGCCGCGGCGGGCGCCGTAGCTGTTGAAATCGATAGGTTGTACGCCATTTTCCACCAAATATTTACCCGCTGGGCTGTCTTTTTTAATGTTGCCTGCGGGGCTGATGTGGTCGGTTGTGATGCTATCACCTAGGACAGCAAGGCAACGCAGACCAGAAGGATCAACGACGGCGCCGGGCTGACGGGCCATGCCCTCGAAGTAGGGTGGGTGTTTGACATAGGTGCTTTTATCATCCCATGCGAAGCGTTCGCCTGTAGGGGTTGGCAGGGAGCGCCAAGCATCGTCCCCTTCAAAAACCGCCCCATATTCTTTGGTGAACATGGAGGGCAGGACGCACTTGTCGACAGCGTTCGTAATTTCGGCCTGGGTAGGCCAAATGTCTTTCAGGAAGACGGGCTTGCCATCAGATCCTGTGCCCAAAGGTTCGGTTGTCATGTCGATATCGACACGGCCCGCAAGGGCATAGGCAACTACCAAGGGTGGACTTGCTAGGTAATTGGCCCGGATTTCAGCATGAACACGGCCTTCAAAATTGCGATTGCCAGAGAGTACAGAGGCGACCACCAGCTTTCCGGCCTCGATGCCCCCGCTGACGGAAGCGGGCAGTGGCCCGGAGTTGCCGATGCAGGTGGTGCAGCCGTAGCCGACCAGATTGAAGCGGAGCTTGTTGAGGTCTTCGAGTACGCCTGCCTCGACTAGATAATCGGTCACCACCTTACTGCCGGGAGCAAGGCTGGTTTTGACCCAAGGCTTGGATTGAAGACCTTTTGCGACGGCCTTTTTGGCAACCAACCCGGCGGCCAGCATGACATAAGGGTTGGAGGTGTTGGTGCAACTGGTGATGGCGGCGATGACCACGGAACCGTGGTGCAGGCTGGCCTCTTGCCCATCTATCTGGATTGCAGCTATGGCATCGAGGTTGGCTGGTGCCGCGACTTGGCCGGCCTTGGGTTTCGCCTTGGCGAGCAGGTCGGGCAGAGCCTTTGCGAAGCTGCCTTTCACATCGGTGAGTGGCACGCGATCTTGCGGGCGGGAGGGGCCTGCAAGGCTGGGGACCACAGTAGCGAGGTCGAGACCAACGGTGTCAGTGAAAACAGGTTCTGGAGCGCCGGGCTCGACAAACATGCCTTGCTCGCGGGCGTAAGCCTCAACCAGTTTAACCTGGTCGGCATTACGACCGCTGAAGGTGAGGAAGCGGATGGTTTCGGCATCGATGGGGAAAATGCCGCAGGTGGCACCATATTCGGGAGCCATGTTGGCTATGGTGGCACGGTCTGCCAAAGGCAGTTGGGCCAAGCCTTCGCCGTAGAACTCAACAAACTTGCCGACCACGCCCTTGGCACGGAGCATCTGGGTAACGGTGAGCACCAGATCGGTGGCTGTGGCCCCTTCGGGCAGTTTGCCATGCAGTTTGAAACCGATGACTTCGGGAACCAGCATGCTGACTGGTTGGCCGAGCATAGCGGCTTCGGCCTCGATTCCGCCCACGCCCCACCCAAGCACCCCCAGACCATTGATCATGGTGGTGTGGCTATCGGTACCTACCAAAGTGTCGGGGTAGGCCCAGGGTTCCTTTCCGTCGGAGGCAGGCCGGGTGAAAATGACGCGGGCCAGGTATTCGAGGTTCACTTGGTGGACGATGCCGGTTTCTGGTGGAACCACTGCGAAGTCGCGCAGCGCTTTTTGGCCCCAGCGAAGGAAGGTGTAACGCTCCTGATTACGCTGGTATTCGAGATCGGAGTTATTTTTAAAAGCGAGGTTGGTACCGAAATCATCGACCTGCACAGAGTGGTCGATGACCAGTTCAGCGGGGCACAGGGGGTTGATCTTGTTGGCATCGCCACCCATTTTTGCCATGGCGTCGCGCATGGCAGCGAGATCGACTACAGCGGGAACGCCGGTGAAGTCTTGCAGCAAGACGCGGGCGGGGGTGAAGGCGATTTCGTTACTGGGGGCAGCCTTGGGATTCCAAGTGGCCAGGGCCTTGATTTCATCGGCCCGGACCGAGAGGCCGTCTTCGGTGCGAAGGAGGTTTTCGAGAAGGATTTTCAGAGAAAAAGGAAGCTTACGGGCATGCGGGAAGGTGTCGTAAATCGGGGCGAGGCGATGGATGCGGTAGCTGACGGCACCGCTTTTCCAGGTAGCCAAGGAGTTAAAACTGTTGGAAGTCTTTGCCATTGAAGGAGATCCGTTCAATTGATTCCAAAGGAAAAAGGGCCCGGCGTTTGCCGGCCCCCATGGGTTGAGCTTTGAATATCTTCGCAAAGTCAGGCCCTGTGGGCAACGCCCAAGCAGGTTAGATTGTGGCCAGAAAGTTTAAGGTTAGGCCGTGCCTTCCCTTGGAAGGGTAAAATTGCATACAGTGCCGGATATACATTTTCAGCATTGCTGGAGTATCTGCCATGTTGAACCGGTTGTTGAAGTGCTTGCGCTGGGTTTTTGTTGCGGGCTTTTTTACCGTGTTTTTGCCTGAAACGGGCTTCAGCCAAGAGAACTGGCCTGGGTTTAGGGGCGGCAACTTGGCGGGAGTGGGGCAGGGGGTTGACCTGACGCAAGGGGACCAATCGGTCCGCTTCAAAGTAGCTTTGCCCGGGAAGGGATGGTCTAGTCCGGTCGTGTGGGGGGACAAGATTTTTGTCACCACCTCGGTTGTGGATCGGGAAGGGCCGGAGAGCCGTAAGGGCTTATACATTCAAGATTTGCAGGGGAAGGTGCAAGCTGGAAAGCGGAGCTGGGAGGTGCTGTGCCTCGATTTTGTCACTGGCAAACAGTTATGGCGCACCTCAGTTTTTGACGGTGAGGCACGCGGCACCATCCACATCAAGAACTCCTACGCCTCTGAAACACCCTGCTGTGATGACAAAGTGGTTGTGGCAATGTTTGGTAACCGGGGGATTTGCGCGCTGGACCATGACGGCAAAGTGATTTGGAAGCAGGAGATCGGGGCGCGGAAAACAGAAATGGGATGGGGGCCGGCTGCCTCGCCAGTACTGCATGAAGGCGTGATTTACCAAACGATGGATAACGACGAAGAGTCGCACCTTTGGGCGCTGGATTCGGCAACTGGCAAAACCAAATGGAAGACTCAGCGCAAAGAAAAAAGTAACTGGGCTACGCCGTTTGTTTGGGAACATTCCAAGGGAACTGAGATCATCACCCCTGGCAAGGGCAAGGTGCGAGGCTATTCACTGGAGGGGGAACAGCTCTGGGAGTTGGGAGGCATGTCGAGCATTGCCATTCCCACGCCCTCGGCAGGTAAATTTGGCGACAATGAATTGGTTTTTGTGAGTTCTGGTTACATCATGGACATCAAAAAGCCTGTCTTTGCGCTCAGGCCTGGAAGCCGGGGCGATATCACACCCGGTTTGTTGGGAGGCCTTGGGGATCAGATCGCTTGGAAGCAAGGTATGGGTGGTTCCTATCACCCGTCGCCTGTGTTGTTAGGGGATAAACTCCATGTGTTACTGGACCGTGGGACGATGTCGTGCTTCGAGGGGGCAAGTGGCAAGCCGGTTTGGGAGAAGAAATCGCTTGGCAAGGGAACCATGGGTTTCACCGCCAGCCCGGTGGCTGCTGGTGACCGTTTACTCTGTGCATCGGAAGAGGGAGAGTTATTTGAGGTGATGTTGAACGATGCACCTGAGTTGGTGCGCCGGATCAAGCTTGGCGAGATGCTGATGGCGACTCCGGCATTGGCAAAGCGGTCCGTTTTGGTGCGTGGCGAAAAGCATCTGTTCCGAATGGGCGGTCAGGATAAGTAGAATTTAGGTGAGAAAAAGGCAGAACTGTATGGCTGCAAGGTGAATTGTGAAGATCTGAGGATTATTAAAGAAACCTAAGAAATCTTGCTTGCTTTGGATGAAAAAAGAACCTAAATAGGTTATGAGGGCTATACTTTCTGCTAATTTTAAAAATTAATCGGGAGGATCTTCCATGTTTCATGGTAAATCATTCGGGAAGGTCCGATTGGCTTTGGAATTTTTGGAAAAAAGGGTTACTCCCACAGCTAATTTGGTTGGTGAAATTCCAGATTTTTTGGATTCCTCCGCTGGTTCGGTTCCATCTGAAGTGGAGGACTGGCAACCTGAATTGCCTTCGGGGCGGAATGGCCTTTTTGACCAAATTGAAAATGGGTTTTTTGGTGCAATTCGTGGTGATGGAGATGGTTCTTCCATTCTGAGAATTGGCAACAATTTCAAGACTTTGCCCAGCCCCGAAGTGGTGGGTATTTTGGGCCTGCCTGCTGATCAGGCGGTTTGGTTAGTATCTGAAAATAGTCCGCTAGAGGTGCCTAAAGACCCCGAAAACCTGATACCAGTTAATCCCGTTATAGACCCGGCCTTGGACAATCAGATTGCCACCACAACCAGGATGGTTTCACCCATCATTGACGATGGTGAAACCTTTGATTGGCATGGGAATTTGGATGACCTCATCCATTGGGATGGTGGTGATCCAGATTTTCTGGATTCAATCCCCAGCGACTTGATTGATGACCCCGACAAGTTACTACCCTGGCTGGGTGAGATTGGCAAGGCACTGCCTGAAGATTGGGAATCCATTGGCTCATGGATTGGCACTTTCGAAACGAAGGTGACGGTTGGACTTTCCTCGTTTTCCTTCATTGGTCAAGACGGGGTGAATGATGGCCAAATGGTTCTCTTCACCACTCCCGACAAGATTTGGATGGACAGTCGGGACGGGCTCTCTGACCAAGACCAATTTGGGCAGGATTTGGCAGGAATCGGGGGCCTTACCAATATCAATTGGCTATTCACCCAGCAGGGCACCTACGCGTTGGGTTTGACCGTGACGGTGAGCGTCACAATTGGGGCTGACACGCAAACCTTCACCAACAACATAGACATGAAGGTGGTAGTGGGAGATGTCATGGCCGACCCGCTTTTGGTGGGATCCGTTGGCGGCGGTGCTGATTCGGTGGTGACAATCATCAATCCAATGACCAACCGGCAAGAGCATTCCTTTATTGCCTACTCGGGCTATCTTGGGGGAGTGGAAACCGCAATTGCCGATGTGACAGGTGACGGCAATCCGGATATTGTCACCGCACCTGCTGGCAGCGGGGCGCCCTCGCACATCACGGTGAGAGACGGTGTGACCCAGGGAGTGGTAGCCAGTTTCTATAGTTTTCCGGGATTTTTAGGAAAAATAACCATCGGCGCAGGCGATGTGGACGATGACGGATTTGCAGACATCGTAGTGGGCGTGGCGGAAAATGGCCCGTCCAATATCGCCATTTTTTCTGGAGCGGGAATCGCCCAAGGCAAACAAATTGTGATGGACAGCTTCTACGCCTTTGATCCGCAATATCAGGGCGGGGTCACCCTGGCGGATGGCGATCTCGATGGCAACGGCGACAAGGAATTGGTGGTTGCTTCGGCCTTTGGTACCACCCCCAATGTGACGACTTGGCAATTCAAATCGCATGACGAAGGATTTAAGCTGATTTCGAGCTACTTTGCCTTCGATAGGGCCTATATGGGTGGGGTGAGTGTCACTTGCCTGGATGAGAACCATGATGGTAGGGAGGATGTGGTTACAGGTTCTAAAGAGGGGGTTACGCCAACCGTTGTGGTGTTTGATGGCGGAACTAGCGAGGTATTGCAGGCTTTTTATCCGTACAAAGATTACCCGGCCAATATTCAGGTGATCAGTCGCGGCATTGATGTTTCGTCGGTCAAAGATTCGCAAACAGGAAGGGAAAGCCTGGTTGTCACACCCGTGGGTGGGCGGGCCTCGTTGTTCGAAAGTGCTGCGGAGTGGGAAGAGTATTACCGGTCTGCAAAACAACTGCCAAGCGCACCAGTGGATACTGCCACACCACCTGATTGGTGGAACGGTACCGGGGTGTTGCAGATAGATCTGGAGACACATGCAATTCAAAAGGAGTGGAACTTTTTCCCGGAATTTAATGGTGCCGTGAATGTGAGTTCCTAAAACCAGTAAGCTCATTTAAAAGAAGCGCAAGGTGCGCCTAGGAGTTGTCCTTGGCGCATTTTTATTTTCTGATTTGATTTTGCAAAATAGTTCGTTCTGGGAATTTTAGCGTAAAATACTGTGAAAGACCGAAAATGCTTGGCGGGGCCTTTTTACCCCCACGAAATGAAAGGACGCGAAACGATGCCCACCTTCACCCTGATGGGGCCTTCCTTGAAGGCCCAAACCGCCAAAGACCTGATGGGGCCTGGAATCGTCTCTTTGCGAGCGGTGGCAACCGTGGCCGAAGCGGTGGTGCTTTTGACAGACAACGGGTTCCATTCGGCCCCGGTTATCAATGATGCAGGCCGGCCTATCGGGGTGATCACCCAGGGGGACATTCTGCTGCATGACCGGGAGCATGGCACCCATCTGGCCCACACCCCGTCACCTGAAGTGCCGGATGGCTTCACCGAGGAAGTGGCTGACCTGACTTTGGTGGAGGACATCATGACCCCGGCGGTTTTTTGTGTTCAGCCAGACACTCCCGCCTTGGAAGTGGTGCGTGAATTGCAAAAGTTGCATGTGCATCAGATTTTTGTGGTCGACAAAACAGGCGTTTTGGTTGGCGTGATTGCGGCGATTGACATCATCAGAAAATTGGCCTGAATCCGAAGCCGACAAGGAATTTGAGGCGTCGTGAGCAGGGTGATGCCCCTTGCCACGGCGCTTTGGTTTTGGGTGAAATGTGGATTGGGTATCTATTGCCCGCCATATTTCACTTTTTGAGAAACCCTTGATGACCGAATCCGCTGTGGTGACACCCCCTGCGAACCACCACTTTCCGTTCAAACAGGTATTGATCGGGACGGTGGGGACCACGATGGAGTGGTACGACTTCGGTGTGTATGGGTTTTTCGCAGCAACGATTGGTCGACAGTTTTTTCCGGCAGAGGACGAGATTTCCTCGGTTATCGCGGCTTTTGGTGCTTTTGCGGCCGGTTTTTTAGCCAGGCCCTTTGGTGCCCTAATCTTTGGTCAATTGGCAGACAAAAAAGGCCGGGCATTTGCTCTTACAGCATCGGTTTTGTTGATGGCTCTGCCTACCTTTCTGATCAGCATCTTGCCTACCCATGCGATGATTGGCGCCAGCGCGGGTATCTTGCTGGTTTTGTGTCGGGTTCTGCAGGGGCTTTCAGTGGGTGGTGAGCACACCTGTTCGATTGTTTATCTCGTGGAGCACGCATCAGCCCGGCACAGGTGTTTGGCGGGGAGTTTCGCGCCATTTGGCGCCTCTGCCGGCATTTTGCTGGGCTCGGCGGTGGGAGCAGTTTTAACCAATGTTCTCAGCCAGGATCAACTCGAGAGCTGGGGTTGGCGATTGCCGCAAGCGTTTGGCCTACTGTTGGCGGTGGTGGGATTGTGGATTCGCAGTCACAACGAGGAAGCGGACCATCCAAATCTCAAGGCCGCCTCTGGCCCATCTCCGCTCGCCCAAGCTGTGAAGGGCCACAAAATGGATGTCCTCAAAATTGTGTTGCTCAATGTGATGCCGGCGATTGGCTTTTACACCATTTTTGTTTATTTGGTGACCTACCTTCAGGAGGTGGATCATTTGCAGGCCGGGAAGGCATTGGAAATCAACACGGTTAGCATGGTGGCACTGTTGGTTTTAATGCCTGTTTTCGGTTGGATTGCTGATAAGGTAGGCCCTTTAAAGCTGATGTGGGCAAGCACGCTTGGGATTTTGTTTTGCGCCTACCCACTTTTTTCGTTGATGCACCACCACGAAGCCTGGGTCGATTTGTTAGCGGAGTTGGGCTTTGTGCTGCTCCTGGTTCCGTTTATGGCTTCCAGCCCCGCCGGCCTATGCGCCTTGCTGCCCAAGGGGGTGCGTTGCACGGTTTTGAGCGTGGGTTTCAATTTGTCGATGGGGCTTTTGGGAGGGACCACTCCATTAGTGGTTGAATACATGCGCAAGACCACCCACCAGGACATGACGCCGGCTTTGTATTTGGTGGCGGGGGCGGTGGTGACTGTGTTTGGCCTTTTGCTATACCGAGAAGCCGATGGTGAGCACGGGTGATATATCTGTACTAAATAGTAAGAGGCCCAAGGTTAAAAACCTTGGGCCTCTTACTATTTAGTGCTTGAATTGAAGTGGAGCTGACGAGATTCGAACTCGTGACCTTTTGAATGCCATTCAAACGCGCTACCAACTGCGCCACAGCCCCGTTCTTCTGCTAACCTAAGCCACAGGCGCTGTTATGTCAATGTGCTGCGGGGTTGAAATTAGTTTTCAGCTGCTGTTTTTGTCATCTAGTCCGTGCGTGCGGAGTGAATGGATGTCGGCACGGAAAATGGCGGTCAATTTATTGAAATATGGCTTGGCACTTGGCCTTTTAGCCATGGTGGTTTATCGCCAATGGGATCCACCCGGGGGCAGGGGCCTTAGCCATTTGTGGCATGAGCGGATTTTGGCTGGCCAATTGAATTGGTTTGCCTTGGTGGGCGCTTGGTGCTGTTTGGCGGGGGCGACTGCCATTACCATTTTTCGATGGGGCTTGTTGATTCGGGCTTTGGAAATACCGCTGCCTTGGCCCGAGGTTTGGAAATTGGGCTGGGTTGGCATTTTATTCAACAACCTTTTGCCGGGTTCGGTAGGCGGGGATTTGGTGAAAGCCACCCTTGCCGCCAAGCCATTTCCGGGCAAGCGAACCTTTGCGGTGGCCAGCGTGGTTTTTGACCGCGTGATGGCCCTGTGGGGGTTGTTTGCGATGTCAGGGGCGACTTGGGCCATCCTTTCGGTTACCGGGACGATGGAAGAGGCCATGTCGCCCGCATTGGACCGAGTTGCGCGCATGGTTGCCATTTCGGCTGTGGGAATGTTAGTGGTGTGGTGGGGGCTGGGGCTGTTTTCTTCGGCAGCAGCAGAGCGGCTGGTGCAGCGGGCCACCCTAAGGTGGCAGCCTTGGGGGGTGCTAGCGGAACTGATACGCGGAATTGTTTGGTTCAGGCACCGCCCGTGGGCGGTAGCGCAGGCGATGGCGGTGACCACCTGCGGGCAAATTTTGTTTGTTTTGTCGTTTTATCTGGTGGCATTTGCCCTTGAGGGGGACTTGGCCCAAGGGACCAATGAAAGCTTCCCCGGATTGGCTTGGCATTATTTGCTGGTGCCGCTGGGGATGGTGCTGATGGCCGTCCCCTTGTTTCCTGGCGGATTAGGTATTGGTGAATGGGGCTATGGAGCTTTGTATTCGCTGGTGATTGGGGAGGCCGGGCGGCCTGCAGGGGTGGCGGCATCTCTGGGCCAAAGAGTTCTGAATTGGCTGGTCGCCTTACTAGGCCTGAGGGCATGGGGTTTGGTGAAATGGGATACTGACCACCCTGGGGCGGACAAATCCGGGCCGATGGTGGAAGATGGCAAGACAATGGCCGGGGTTAGGCCGGAAAGTGGGAAGGAATTTGGCAATGCGCATTGATTTGCACGGGTTGAGCTTTGAATCACCCAAGCTGCATTTTGTCTTGCATAGCCCATGGCGCTGCATGGAAATTGAACACCGGTTGTTCATGGCCGTGAAGGAGGCCACGGGAGTAGAACCGGTGGATCTTGGGCCTGAAGTACGGTTGTCCATTACCGATGCGAAACATTGGAAATCGTCGCTTCAGGCCATGGTGCGTGTGTTGAAAGGGTGGCAGGAAGATTGCCCCCTTGGCACCGAGCGGCGGCACTGGGCTTGGTTGGTGGAGGCGGATGTCAATGCAAGCGGCTATGACCATCTGGGGCAGCCTGCAGGTATTTGGTTCATTGTGCGCACCTTGGTGGAGCGAGGCGGGCCGCATGATGGGGAAAAACCGGAAGAGTTAGACTTGGAGGGTTTTGGAGTTTTGCTCGATGGCAGCAAAACCTAATTCGGTTTGAAACGGCATGTATTTAAAAGAACAACCCCGGCCAAATTGGCCGGGGTTGTTTTGTTTATTAACAATCAGGCGAGCTGAGTTATCAGGCGCCGAAGTTGATGCCACCAGTGTAGTTGGACGGGTAGCCAAAGAAAGAGTCGATGACCGCAAGGGTATCGCCATTGATGACATTGATGCTTGGGGACGCACCTGGGCCGGCGCCAACTGCCAAGTCGGTGACACCATCGCCGTTGTAATCGGTGATAGTGACTTTGGCCGCACCCTGGAAGCCGGCGAAGACTGGCAGGCTGTTGAGTTGGGTGCCGGTTGGGCTGAACAGGTTGACGGTGGACTGCATGTTGCCGCCGGAGCCGACAGCAATCTCGTCAGCGGCAGAACCTGAGTTCAGGTTGCCGGCAGAGACATAAGCGCCGCTGGTGGTGCCAGATGCAAAGGCGTAGAAGCTGGCGGTAGCGGCCAAGGTGGCGTAGTCGAATACCACCACATGGCCCCGAGTGCCAACTCCGGTGCCTGTCACGATGCTGCGGCCAGTACCCGCACCCGTTGTGTCAACTGTGCCCACATTCACTTGGCCGGTGTAACCGGTGTAGGCATAGAAGTTTTTCAGGTTGGCCCATGTGCCGCCTTGGAAGGTCGCCACAGTCGCTTGTGTGCCACCACCCGAGCCAATCACGATGTCGGCAATGCCGTCACCGGTGAGGTCGCCGGCAGCCACAGTTAAGCCACCCTTGTAGGCTGGATCGAAGGCGTAGAAGCTGGCGGCAGTGAGACCGGTATCACCGTTGATGACCACCACATTGGGTGCACCACCAGCAGTTGGCACTGCGATGAGATCTTGAACGCCGTCGCCAGTCACATCACCTTGAGCAACCCGAACACCACCGGTCCAGCCTGGGAAGACGGTGACAGTGGTAATTGTGCCAGCCGTATTCTTCACTTGAAGAACATTGCTAGGTGTGGTGGACCATGCCAAGCCCTGGCTAACCGCAGGGCGGTAAGTGAAGGAGAATGCGCTGCTGGCGGCGCTGAGGTTGCCGGAATTATCTTGGAAGGTACCATTCCCTGCGGTCACCGTGATGGGGGTGATGGCACCAGGATTTGTCGGGGTGATTGCCACGGTCCAAATCGTGCCATCGCCACCTGCAAGAGGCGTGATAGTGCCAGCGGTGCCGCCGGTTACAGTCAGCAGGCTGGCATTGCGCAGCACCACCGATTCACTCAGGGTGATGGTGATGATGACAGGATTCTTGCTGGTGTTGCCGCCGGTCACATCCACCGAGGAGAGAGTGGTTGTGGGCTGGACCGCGTCGTAGATGATGTTGACGCTATTGGAGGCCTGGTTGGCATTGCTAGCGGCGTCGAAGGCAATGTTTTCAGGAATGGAGACCTGAACACTACCCTGAGACAACGGGTTGACCGTGAATTGGAAGGTGTTGGGGTTGGGCCCGACCTGCGTGAAACTGCCACCGAGGACAACGCCGTTGACTACTTGGATGTCATTGGAAGCGAAGTCGATCATGTTCTCGGTGAACGTGACGGTGAAGACCATACTGGGATTGCTGGTCGGGTTGGAACCTGAGTAGGCCAGCGTGGTGGTGGGGCGCACATTATCGAAGGTGATGCTGGCGCTGGCAGCCGTATTGGGGTTGCCGGAGTTGTCGGTCGCGACCCCGGCGGGAACCTCAACCTGCATAGTCACCACGCGTGGACCGGACCCACTGGCGGTGACGGTCACGTTGTAAACCCGGGGGTTGAAGAGATCGACCTCGAAGTTGGTGATGGAACCGTTTGTAACCACCACACCAGACCGGGTGAAGCCCTGGATGTCTTGGTCGAAGGTAATGGTGAAAGTGGTGGTGACCAGATTCGTCGGATCGGGGTTGCCGGGGGTGATGGTCAGCGTGGGCGCGGTGAAGTCTGCCAGGACACTGGTGATCTGCGTCTTGGCCAAGGTGTTCCCACCGTTGTCCTTCACACCAGTGAGGAAGAAGTTGTAAAGGCCTTCCGGGCCGGCCTGCCAGTTGGTGCCATTGGGGGTGATGGTGTACTCGGCGATGATGCCAGTGCCCACAAAGGTGCCATTGGTGTAAGTGGCCGTTACGGGCACTGGGGTGCCATCAGACAGTTCGACCGTCATAGCACCGGCCAAGGTGCTGGTGTTCACCCCACCACCGGAGCCGTTGATGACCACATTGACCTTGAAGGAAGGCACGCTGGTCAGGGTGTTGAGGGTATTGAGGGTCTGGCTTTCGAGGGCGGCCACCAAGGTTGCTACGATCACCACTTGGTTGGGCGCAATGGCGGTGATGGTGGGCACGACGCTATTGTCGATGATGGGCCCGTTGAT
>CAIWHS010000390.1 GCA_903912515.1 uncultured Planctomycetaceae bacterium | reverse complement strand
TGGACCGGTTGGTGCCGCCGGCGGACGATTCGTACGGGGGAACCGTGGGCGATGTCTTCAACCGGCTCGCCCGGCTCGGCGGCTATCTCAACCGACGCCGCGACGGCCCGCCAGGCCACACTGTGCTGTGGCGCGGCCTGACAAGACTCGCGGACATCCAACTGGGTTATGACCTGGATCACAGTTGTGGGTAATTGAAAGTTTCGCCGGACGGATACCTTCTTTCCGGAGGTGGCACGCCTTGTCGGAATGTCTTTTTTCATTTGTGGCCTCGGCGTTTCTTTTTCCCTGAGTCAGGCTTCCAGTCAGGGCAGGTTGCCTTGCGCAACTCCACAAGAAATCTCGCTGGCTCCAGGAAACGCGCAATCGGATCAGGATGCAGTGCCTTTCGGAAAAAACCTTCCGCACTAGCTGGGTAGGAGCTGGGCAATTTTCCAAGTATCCGGTCGGGACGGTTCTTTTCGGCCAAAACCGAATCGGCTGACATGGCTCCGGCAAACGGTGGTGACCCCGAGGCGGCCTCCAGTAGACAAGCGGCCAGGGCGTACAGGTCGGTCGCCGGCGATCCGGGAAGTGGTGATCCAAACAGTTCGGGGGCCCTATAGCGGACATGGGAGGGCAGGAGGGCGAATTTTCCGCCTTCGGACCGGAAAATGATTTTGCCATCCAAGGGTAAAGGGCAGAACAGGACCTTTACCCGCCGCATCTGGTCGAATAACAGGCAGCCCGGGTGTAGGTTTCCGTGGACCACACCAACCCTGTGTGCGGCCCGCAAGGCCCGACAGGCACGGGCGGCGATGCCAAGAAGGTCCACCGGACCGGTCGACTCCTCGCGCATGAGGCGATCCCGAAGGCTGCCCCATTGACAGTACTCGTGGATAAGGTACCAGAGCGTACGGTCGGGCAGAGTACGCTTGCCAGCCTCGAATAACCCTGTGATGGACCTAGTCGAGCACCGGTTGATCGAGGAGGAATCCCCTAGCAACCTGCGGATCCAAGCTTCATCTTCGCCAAAAGCCGAAGGGAATACCCGCAGGACTGCGGATTTTCCTTTTTTTTCCCACGTGCCAAGAAAGGACCTGCCGTTCTTTCCCTTGTGAAGCTGATAAAAAGTTTGAACACCGCAAAGTTTTCGGGAAGGATCCTGCCGCTCCCCCATCTCCGCCCGCAGAGTCAACTGCCCCACCCGGAGTGTCGCCCCATCGTCCACGGGCTGTACCGGTTCCCTACTTCCGTTGATCTCACAGGGTGCTCTTCCCCGAAGGTCATAAAGCCGCCATGCCCCATCAGCCTCGGCATGCAGCATGGCATGGCGGCTAGCCACACCCCTGTCCTGGACCACCAGATCGCAGCCACTCACACTACCAAGGATCGCCGGTTTTCCCGGCAAAAGAAACAGCGGGGGCCCTTTGGGCCTGTCGGAGGGTTTCAGGATAAGCAGGCGGGGTGCTGTCGGCAGAATCCTTCCGGCGGCCTGCCCATTTTCCTCCTGAAACGGTGGAAAAAGCTGGTTCGAGGCGATCCGGAGCCGGCCGAGCTGGTCCAGGAGTTCTTGGGCGGAACGGAAAGCGCGTTGGTGGATACCCTTCTGGATCATTCCCTCCAGAAGGTCCAGAAGACCCTCAGGGGCCTGAAAAAGCGAACTGCGCCAATGTTCTAGCTTTTTGGTGGGATCCAAGTGCCAGGCAAGATTGTCGCCCTGTTCACCTGGTCCGAATAATCCTGGGAAGCCAGTTGCAGTCAGTGCCTCCAGTATCAGATAACCCAATCCATACAGGTCCGAGGACGGACAGGGTTCGCCAAATGCGGAATCGTTGAACTCCGGGGCCTGGTAGCGAGGAAGCGGATCCGGATCTGGGATCGGCTCAGCTCCCCCAAGGGAAAAACCCAGGAAGTCTCCCAGTTTGATTTCACCCTGGGGCCCGACGAAAACATTGGTAGCCCCCAGATTGCCATGGCCGATTCGGGAAGCGTGCATCAGTTTCAGCGCATCTGCCACCTGCTGTAGCAGATTCACCGCCAGGACCGGGGGCAGTTTGCCCTTGCGTGCTAGGTACTGGGCGAGGCTGCACTGGGCATCCTCATAAACAAGCAGCCTGTCATTGTTGACGATGCCAGCTGGCCGAAGCAGATGGGGGTGCTCCAGCCTGGCCATTTGGGAAAACTCGGACCGCAACCTCCGAGCAAAATAACCATCCTCGTCAGGTATGCAGACTTCCTTGACAAGATGCCGGGTGCGGGTGGCAGGGTTTTCGGCCCTGAACAAGACATATCCGTTGCCCTGACGGATATCCGTGATGCGTTTCAATTCCATGGCTTGGCCAGCGCGTCGAAACAGGATAAAGCGCCGGCAGCTTGCCAGCATTTAATGATTATTGCAGGAAAAGTAGACCAGGTGTTGAATTGCTTAGGTCGACAATTGGTATCAGGTGGCACCAGGGGCAGGCGTCGCCTTCGAAATGGCGGCGATGCGGTCGCAAATCTTCAACCGCATTCCAGCAAGGCCGTTTCGGAATGCCTCTGATCCAACTGCACCCGATTTTTGAACCGATTCTTCTTCCAGGCGTTGTACTTGGTCACGCGCTTGTCGAAAGTTTGAAACGGCTTCGGCAGTATTGGAAGTCCGCAGGCTGAATTCAGCTTGCGCCACCAGGGCCCGTATACGCTTGATGTACTTTCCAACCTCATGATGGTCCGCAAGGGAAGACACAGCGGGTGGCTCGAAAGCCTCCGCGGCTTTGGGAGGGCTTCCCTCGGATCCACGGGAATGGAACATTAGGAATGCCAGGGCAAGGCTGCCAACCGCAACTAGCGGGATCAACGGAGATTTTTTGGCTTTTTCAGCCGGGGGCATCGAGACAATCGCCTGGCCTCCGGACGGCTTCGAATCGTCCGAACGGAGAACCAGCAAGGTTCCAGCAGTTGGCTGAAGTAGCTCGCCCTCATACCAGGTCCTCGACTTGCCAGGCTCCAAAATCTGACCCTGGTGGAACACCCCATGGGGCATCCGGTTGACAACCAGCCAACCGCCACCACGGTTCACCAATTCCAGATGACCTTCCTGCCACGCCGGATCAGTCAATCGAATATGATTTCCCGAGCCCCTGCCGATCTTGGCCTCCCGGGCATGGATAATATGAACCCACCCAACGTCAGGTCCTTTTGCCACCTCGATCTTGACAGCCATGATCCATCCTCCTTTTCTCGGTTCTCCAGAGATATTTCCAGCCATCGGCGCTTGAAAATCCCGTCACTTGGTGAAAAACATTCATCAGCTTTCGGTCACCAGCCCTCCCAGCATCCCACCCGAGGCGTCTTGTCCTGCGGAAATAGGTGGAGGCGGCATCACCGCGTTCAAGACCACCAGACCAACCATCAGAATCATGCAGCCAACCACCACACACATGGCAGGCCAGGTAATATGGACACGAGCCTGTTCGGCCGACTTCTCCATCCATTGCACCTTGCGAAGCCGCATCTGCTCGGCAAGGTTCCGCATGGTGTCCTTCAGCCGCGTTCCCTTTTCTTCCGCGGTGTTCACCGCCAGCACAAGGTTCTCGATATCATTGTCATCCATCCGCTTGGCCAGCTCGCGCATGGTCTCGCTTTGGGATGTCCCTTGGCTGATCCTGGCATCCATCAGCGCCAATTCCGTACCCAACGGTGTATCCGGCATCTCATCCCGAACGGTGCGGATGCACTGCTGGAATGTCCCCACACCGGCCTCCTGCATCAATGCCATCAAATCCAGGGCAAAGGGAAGGCGTGTGACCACCCGTTGTCGATGAAGGGCTGCTTTTTTCTCCTCGGTCCGAAGCGCCATTTCCGGGAATTTCAGCCATATCAATACGCCCGCAATTAGGCCGCCCAGACTTCCAAATCCACCAAAACCAAGTACCAGGCCCGCCATCAATCCCATCAATACGGCTTCCTTGCGACGAAGAACCAACCACTCCGTGGCGTGCCAATGTTCCTTGCCAAGGATGATGAGGGCCTTGTTGATTCGGCCAAACAGGGGTGAGGATGTTCCTGGATCCAGTTCCAACGCCTCCGCCTGGGGCATGACCAAAGGTTCCAGCATCGCGAAAGAAGCCGACTCGCGGCGCATCTTCAGCCGCCGGCGGGTTTCCATCTCCGGGGTGCCGAAAGCTTCCCGTGGAGCGTCCCTGAGAGCCAGCCACCAGATACCTCCCGACACCCCGGCCAAGGCGTAAAAAACAGAAGCGACCGTGACTGGCAATGCTGAGACATCCATCTTGCCGGTTCCCTTAGAGTTCCTGAGCCTGCAGGATTCGCGCGCCCCAAAGCACGCTGAAGTAGGTGATCAGGCCGGTGATGACCAGGATGATCT
>CAIWHS010000389.1 GCA_903912515.1 uncultured Planctomycetaceae bacterium | reverse complement strand
CTGGATTCCATCTGGTCGGCGAGCGGGGTGGCCTCGCGGTCGCGGTAATCCTGAGCGGTTGTCAGGGGGACTAGGCTGGCCAGCAGTGCGGCGACCAAGGGCGCGCGGTGGAGTGGGTGTGTCATGGATCGGGTCCTGCGGTGTGGGGCGGTGGTCACTTGACAGAAGAGAAGCCGGCGCGGTCAAAGCCGGCATGTACCTCGGCGATCTCGAGTGGGCGGAAATTGTCGCGGGTGACCGCTGCCTGGCCCGAGGCGCTCAGGGCGAAAGCGAGGAACTCAAGAACTGCAGGATCGAGCGACTTGCCCTTCTCGCGCCCTACTACCAGCGTCATGGTCTGGATGAGCGGGGGTAGCGGGTTGGCGTAATCGTCCATCAGGGAGAGCACCTTGACCTCGCCCGTCGTGGCGATGCGTCGGGAGCAGTAGCCAAGTGCGCCTGGCCGGGTCGCCGCGGCCTGTACCAATTCGCGAAAGCTCGGCATCTCCTCGCCTTGCCTTTCGGCTTGTTCCTTCTGAGCACCGAGGCTTTGGCGCAAAGCCGCGCGGGTGCCGGAGGCGTTCTCGCGGGTGAGGAGGAGGACGGGTTTCTTCTGCCATTCGTTTGCGGCGCCTAGGTCGCCCCACGTCGGGGCAGTCGAGTCTTTGGACATGGGGAAGAAGGCGTCACGCACACGGGATAGGCGTACGGCGGAAACAGGCGTGGATGGATGGGCGACCAGCACCATTTCCCAATGGCAGACGGGTAGGGCGAGAAGCTCAAGGCCGGTCTTCTCCTCGATTTGCTTGCGTTCGTTGGCGGAGAGAATCCGGGACAAGGCGCCGACAACCGATTTGCCCTTGGCCAGCTCGGTCACGGCGGTCTCTGAGCCGTCGCAGTCGAGATCGATGGTAAGTTTGGGGTGGTGCTTGCGTAGTCCCTCGGCCCACTGGTCGAGAAGGGTCACCATGGAGCGAGAGCCAACTACTTTCAGGTCGCCGGTGACGGGCTCGAACGGGCGGTAATCGTTGCCGGCGAGGTCGCGGTCTAGCGAGGTGGGTTTGGGGTTGTTGTCCTGCGCGGTGGCGGGGATGTAAAGAATTCCTGTGAAAAGTAGCGTGAGACAGGCTGACAACCAACGGGGCCGGTGCATGGGGAAGCTCCATCCTTGGGGCGTGGGCCGATTTAATAAATAAGTTTTACCGCATTGGGGTGGATGGGGGGAAGCAACGATTTGGATTTTGGTGGGTGGCATGGCTGTTCCTGGATTTTTGTTTTTGAAGTGTCCAAGTTCTGGTGCTGACGGGTGAAACGTGCTGTCAGTGATTAAGGCGAGCCGGGCGCGGAAGTGCCCGGGTGCTGGTGCAGACTGAAGACTGAAGAGTTTTCCAGCGACTGGTGTTTGCAGGTTTTGAGCGGGGAAGATTATTGTCTGGCTCAGGCGAAAAACCGTGTGAAGTCTGAACCCAGGAACGTCCGCACCCGGTACGCCAGAGAAAGAAAAAGCTACCCGTTGCCAAAGGCTTGGGTGAGGAACTAGCGCACCGGTTAAACGCGATTGTTCTTCACCTTGCGCAGTCGGTAAGTCCAGAAGTTGACATCCAGCGGGGTGGGTTGGCCGTTGAGGACTGGGAAGTGGAGCAGGTGGATGATCACCAACGATTTGCTTTATTGTGAAGCCATTGGGTGGCTTAAGTAAAATAAAGTCGGAATTGAAATAATCGCTGTCTTGGTATCCAAAGGCGCAAACCCTTCAAATTCACAGAACAGATAGGATCCAGATCAACAACGCCCTGCTAGCTAGGGAATGCCACCTTTGGGTTGGTTTTTTCCGGCAAAAGGTGCTTAACCCGTTCCCAAAATGCGTCGTTAACCAGTTCCTTGGCCATTGCATCCTGCGAAGCATCTGCACCTGATGCATTTTCCGAAGGATGGTCCGGTCAATAAACATCCCCAGTTATGCACTATTCAAAACCTGGTTGTGTTAGGGGCTCTTAATCAAATTCGAACCAAATTTCGCAGTTGGCATGTCAAATGTGATAGATAATTTCGTGGGCAGGCATATAGCAGCCAATAGCTTTGCCAGAATCACTAAAAATTTATTTTTCCAGCTCTAGGAACGCTTTTGTAACCAAAGTAAAATAAGGCCATACACCTCAACGAATGGGATGGCCAAAAAGATGTCGCCTGATCAATTAGCAGCCTTGGGGCAGGAACTCGGTGCACTCAGCCGCACCAACCTGCCACTCGACCGCGGCTTGGCGGCTCTTGCCCAGGAAATGGGGGGCGACAAGATCGGTCGCCTGTGTGAGAACTTGGCCCGCGATTTGGGCGCGGGCCTGCCTCTCGATCAAGCCTTGGCAAAGCATGATCCAAACATGCCTTCCTACCTGGTGGCCTTGGTAAAGGCAGGGTTGGCTACCGGAAAGCTGCCCCAGTGTCTCGACCGTTTGGCTACTCATGCCCGTATGGTCCATTCCATGCGCCAGACCTTTTGGCAAACCGCCTTCTATCCACTCGTAGTGGTGGTTTTTGCCTTGGGCCTCAATGCTTTTCTCATCGGATTTGTTCTTCCCAGATTCGCTGAGATTTACCGGGGCTTTGGCATGCAGTTGCCCATGATCACCGCATCGCTGCTGGGCCTCGCTGAGGTGGGTTGGACCAGTTGGTTGGCCTTGGCACTTGGAATGGTGGGCATTCCTTGTCTTCTCTGGCTGGTTTTGGGGAAAGTGGGCCGTGCCAAGTTCGCCCGCAAAATACCAGTGGTGGGAGGTATGTTTCGCGAGGCTAGTTTGG
>CAIWHS010000388.1 GCA_903912515.1 uncultured Planctomycetaceae bacterium | reverse complement strand
TTAAATCTTTTGGAACCGGAGAGAAAACAATGGCTCATCAACCTGGAACTTGGTTTGCAGACCCCGCTCATTTTAAAAAACAAAACCGCAGATCTTTTCTCCAAATCGGTATGATTAGCGGCCTTGGCCTCACCCTGCCCGAATACTTTAAAATGCAACAAGCCCATGCGGTTGATTCCGTTGGTGGCAAACCTACCGTTGAAGGCAAAGCTAAATCCGTCATCCATATTTATCTTCCAGGTGGCATGGCCCATCAAGATACTTTCGATCCTAAGCCTTTGGCTCCTATCGAATACCGTGGCGATATCGCCCCGATCAAAACCAAACTCGAAGGCGTATACTTCGGCGAACATTTCAAAAACCTTGCAGGCGTTGCTGATAAAATCACCGTTTGCCGTTCCATGACTCATGGCGAAGCTGCCCACGAACGCGGCACGCACAACATGTTTACTGGTTATCGGCCTAGCCCCGCGCTTAGCTACCCTAGCTTTGGTAGTATTGTTTCCCATGAATTTGGTCCAAAAAACAATCTTCCTCCTTATATTTGCATTCCCAACCAGCCTAATGAATTTGCTGGCTCTGGCTACTTAAGCTCTGCTTATGGGCCTTTCAGTTTGGGCAATGACCCAGCGAACAAGGGTTTCTCTGTTCGCGATCTGCAACTCCCAGGCGGAATTGATGTAAACCGCTTTACACAACGAAAATCCATGCTTGAAGCGGTTAACGACCATTTCAAAACCAAAGAAAAGTCGGATAACCTCGATGCAATGGATACCTTCTACAAACGAGCCTACAGCCTGATCAGTTCTGATCAAGCCAAGGAAGCATTTAATATCAGTGCAGAAAAAGAAGAAATCCGCACTGAATACGGCCAAAACTCTGCTGGTCAGCGCATGCTATTGGCTCGCAGACTTGTTGCTGCTGGCGTTCGCTTTGTTTCCCTTACCTACGGTGGTTGGGACATGCATACCGGCATCAAGGCAGGCATGACAAGTCAGGCTCCAAACTTGGATCAGGCCCTTGCAACCTTGATTCGTGATTTGGATCGCACTGGTTTGCTCGACTCCACTTTGGTCATGGTATCTTCCGAATTCGGTCGTACCCCGAAGATCAACGCAACCGCTGGTCGCGATCACTGGCCTAAAGTTTTCAGCGTAATGCTCGCTGGTGGTGGTATCAAGAAGGGTATGGTTTACGGTAGCTCCGATTCCACCGCTTCTGAACCAGAAGACGATGCGCTTTCGGTCGAAGATTTGTCAATGACCGTGTATAATCAGTTGGGTATCGATGGCGAAAAACGCCTCGTTGCTCCTGGTAACAGGCCAATTGATATTGTTCGCGATGGCAAGGTTGTCAAAGAAATCCTTGCTTAATTGCGGTCGTAATTAATGTGGTATCCCCGGCTAATTTACTTCAGCCGGGGGCTACAATTTGTCTTCCTTCATATTTTGTGAGCAGCTTTGTTTAAGGCTGCTCGAATTTTAAGTACTGAGACTCATCCATGAAGATTTTTCTCTCTAGATTTTTCTTGATGTCCATCACTGTTTTGGCTCTTGCCTCTTCCCTTAAAGCAGCCTCCCCGAATCTTGG
>CAIWHS010000387.1 GCA_903912515.1 uncultured Planctomycetaceae bacterium | reverse complement strand
CCATGCCACCCATACCACCCATGCCACCCATGTCCATGCCACCCATGCCGCCACCACCATGATCGTGGTGATGATGGTCGCCGCCTGGCTTTTTCTTCTCGGGAATATCCGAAATTATCGACTCGGTAGTCAAAAGCAGGCTTGCAACGCTAATGGCGTTTTCCAAGGCACTACGGGTTACCTTCACAGGATCGATAATCCCGGCGGAACGGAGGTCGATGTACTTGCCGGTGTCGGCATCGTAACCAATGTTCTTATCCTTGTGGCGAAGGATGGTATTCACCACCACCGAACCATCAAGACCCGCATTCTGGGCGATCATGCGGCAGGGAGTTTCAAGCACTCGATGCAACAACCGGGCAGCAGGCTTCTCCGCTTCGGGCAAGTCGATCTTGTCGAGAACTTTCCGGGCATGAAGCAGTGCAACGCCACCACCAGGAACAATACCCTCTGCAATCGCAGCGCGGGTTGCATGCAGGGCGTCTTCGTACAGCGCCTTCCGCTCTTTCATCTCGGTTTCGGTCGCGGCGCCAACCTTCAGTTGGGCAACACCACCAGCCAACTTGGCAAGCCGCTCTTGCAGCTTTTCCTTGTCGTAATCGCTGTCAGTGCGCTCAATTTCGCGACGAATCAGCTCGCAGCGCCCTTCCAACGATTTCTTGTCGCCAGCACCTTCGGTTATGGTCGTGTTCTCGCTGTCGATCCGTACCTTCTTGGCCCGGCCAAGATCAGCCAACTTCACATTGGTCAGCGGAATACCCAAGTCCTTGAAAACCGCCTTACCCTTGGTCAGGGTTGCAATGTCTTCAAGCATGGCTTTGCGGCGGTCACCATAACCAGGAGCCTTGACAGCGCAAACCTGCAAAACACCCTTCAGCTTGTTCAGGACCAATGTAGCGAGGGCCTCACCCTCCACATCTTCAGCAATGATCACCAGCGAGGACTTGGCCTTGCTGATTTGCTCAAGCAGCGGCACCAAATCCTTGGCGTTGCTGATTTTTTCCTCGTGAATCAGAATGTAAGGATTGTCGAATTCAACAATCACTTCGTCCTGATTGGTCACAAAGTTGGGCGACAGATAGCCGCGGTCAAACTGCATGCCCTGGACCACCACAACTTCGGTTTCGGCAGTCTTGCCTTCCTCAATTGTGATAACGCCGTTGCTGGCACCGACTTGCTTCATCGCCTCGGCAAGCTTCTTGCCAATCTCAGTGTTGTTATTGGAAGCAATGGTCGCCACTTCAGCGAGGCTCTTCTTGTCGTTGGGGTCGATTTTCTCCGCCATCGAACGAAGAGAATCGATCACCTTGGAAACAGACTTGGTCAGACCGCGGGAAATGGCCATCGGGTCGTGACCCGCAGCAATCAGCTTCAGGCCTTCTCGGAAAATGGCTTCAGCCAAAACCGTGGCAGTCGTTGTACCATCACCGGCTACATCGTTGGTCTTGCTGGCCGCTTCTTTGATTAGCTGTGCACCCATGTTTTCAATGGGATCAGACAACTCAATGTCTTCGGCAACGCTCACGCCGTCTTTCGTTACTGTTGGGCTTCCCCAACCCTTGTCCAGAATCGCATTGCGTCCACGGGGCCCTAGGGTGGCTCGCACCGCCCGAGCCAGCTTGCCGGCACCTGCCAGCAGCTTTTGCCTGGCGTCATCACCGTAAACCAGGTTCTTCGCTCCCATCGTCTCTACTCCTCATTGTCTTTTCTTGCGGGGTCTGACCCCCTAGCGGCTTCCGGCCATATTCCTAACCGGCAATCCGACATGGTTTTTGGTCAGAATCCAACACGCGGACAGCTCATCGCTGCCATGCTCGCAGGAAAGTTATGCAATCTGCGTGCCACAGAGCCACCAAGTGGCCATTAATCCACCCAAACCAAGAATCCAAAGGGGTTTCGTGCTGCTCCAGAACCTAATACTAGGTTTCCGGCTGCCCTTCCCCTTTGCCGACCCGACTGCCAACTTGACACCACGAGCAGAAATCCAATCGCCACTTTTGGCAAAGCCCTCGTGCCAACCGGAACCAATTTTGGCAGGTACGAAACCCATGCAAAACACCCAAACCTCCCACCCCAAGCCTTCAGAAATGCTCCCAAGCCCAATTCCTTTGTCACTCTTGGATGGAAAAACCACAGTCGTTCATTGGGAAAATACGGATTGCCCAACAATTGAGGTAACCACGGTTAGAAATTTATTGGCCAAATTTCCCAAAACGCTGGCAGTTTTGGCCAGACACCCAGGCTGAATCCCCTGCCGTCAGCACCTGGTCGAGGTGCAAGCCTGGCAAAAGGATCACCCAACTATTGGGATTTTGGGTATTATTCCGGGCAACGCCCAATTGATTACCAGTTTGGCAATGCAAGACGATTTTCGTTTTCCATTAATCAGCGATCCACAATACCATTGGCATCAATGGATGGGGCTAGGACGGTTTTCCCTCAAAGCTTTTTTCAGACCCAGAGTGATTGCCAAATATATCTTTGGCATGCTCAAGGGCCGGCATATATCGAAATCGGGACCAGATGCCGACCTGATGCGTCAGGGTGGAGAACTATTGCTAACAAAGGAAGGGATACCCCTGTGGGCATTTCGATCACAAAACCCAACTCACAGGCCTGATTTTAAAGAAATGACCAAAATAACTAGCATCCAAGCCACCTAGACGCAGATTCTGCAACTAACTTTGCTTCAATCAATCATCCCTGTCATCTATGACAGAAATACCCGCATCTTCCAGAGAAGTGAGAATCTGGTCCAAACGATCAGGATCGTGATCCGAATCGTTTAGGGCTTCATGCACTTGGCCAAAAGTAACAAAACCGGTTTTTTGGCCGCGGTCTATTAAAATACGAACCGTTTCTTCGAGCAGGTTCATCGGATGCCCCCAAAAGTGGCCTGAAAGGCTACCTGTTACCCATATTCCAACTCGCCATCCTTGGGAGCCGGCAATTAGACCAATAAATGATCCATACTATGGGACAGACCCCAGATTTGCTTAGTGTAGGCTGAATTTTGTCACCTTGCTAGGGGGGCCCTGCCCTCAATCGCCAGAAAGTGCTCATACTAGGGAGACTCCCGCAAGCTTTGGCATACAAAACTAAAGTTGCGAGAAATTTTCGAAGCTTTTTGGGCAATCTCCATACTGTCAAGTTTCGTCTCATAGGGGGAAGGCATGAGCCCGGATTCTGGAGAACCACCAGCACCCGCAACTGATAAGGCCCAACAAAGGCCCCTCAGTGCGAGTCATGGTGGACTATCCAGTACCGAATTGGATGAACTGCTGGTCAACACCTTCAATGCCATGAAGGATGAGCTGATCAGCACCCTCAACCTGCTTTTGCGTTCCCGGGACGACGCTATCGACATGGCCCAGGAGGCTTTTCTCCGTTGCTGGAAAGCAAAAGAACAGTTGCCGCGCGTTGCCAATCCACGGGCGTGGATCTTTCAGGTGGGCATGAATGCCGCCCGGGATTTACGACGCAGTGCCTGGAAACGCAAGTCTCGACCAATG
>CAIWHS010000386.1 GCA_903912515.1 uncultured Planctomycetaceae bacterium | reverse complement strand
CTTTAGGGCAAAATCTACTGGATTTAACACGGGCTAATGCCTCGGGCAGAAGTCGCTTGGCGCAAAGCTTCAACCCTTTCAATATTGCAAAAAACAGCATGGGTAACGGGGGCAAGCAAAGCAAGAAAAGCGGCCGAATTTTTTTTTTGCCCTTAAAACCGGCTTATCAACCATTCGACCACGCGCTGCTCTGCCCAATTCAGCATGGACTTACCACGGCCCACATAACCTAAATGCCCCCCACCGGAAGTGAGTTCCAGTTGAAGGTGGGAGGGATGGGCCCCTTTACGAGCCAATTCAGCCAAGGGTTCTATGGTGACCACAGGATCATCTGCGGCTGCCACAATGATGGCAGGGATAGGCATATCACCAAGCCGGTCAGCAGTAGCATTGTCTTGATAGTACTCCTCGCTATCAGAATAGCCATTTAGCGGGGCTGTAATCATATCATCGAAAACACGCAAGGTGCCGCGCTTTGGAAGAACTATTTGGGGCAAATCGGGAAATAGCAGGCACCTCCTTTCCCAATCCAGCCTTAATTCCCTGTAAAAGAGCCTGTCGTAAATGCGAAAACGACCCATGCACACACGACGAACGCATGCTGCAGGATCAACTGGAGGGCATACCGCAGCTACGGCTTGCAGTTGTGGCAAGTCGGGCCCGGCAGATTCCAAAGCCAATTTAAGAGCAATATTGCCGCCCAGTGAAAAGCCAATCACAACCAGAGGCGACCTTGGTGCCTGCTCCATGAAAGCTTTAGCGGCATGCAGAATATCGCCAGACCGGCCCACATGGTAAAGCCTGCGGGCCAAAGCAAATCCATCGCCCGCACCCCTAAGATCAACTCTTCCAATCCGCCAGCCTCGCTGGAATAGATCAACGGCCATTCTGGCTACATGGGCAGACCTGTGCGAACCGGTCAGGCCATGCAACATGATTGCGCATGGCCCGCCGGGTTGCCAATTTTCAGGCGTGGAGGCATGAATTAGCAGGCGATCGCCGTCGCACAAATCGACTTCCAGACGCTCTGTAGGAAGGTAGGGCAACTTTCCGCCTCGATAATAGCCCACCAAGGTTTGCAGGTGGCCACCGCGGAGATACCAGGGATTGGTGAAATTGAGCAGCTTTGGGACAATTGCATTGAGACCCGACTCCAAAGCATTGGAGTCAGCATTTTGGGCTAACAGGGGAGAATCACTCGGCGTCATGGAAGAAGGCATTTCCAACAATAGGCAGCGGACCTAATACTAATCGTCATACATTCAATCTTAATCGACAATTTTGTTTGGGGCTTTAACGTGACACAAGTGACCGCCATGCTTGAAGATACGCTCCTTTGGCCCGCAGAATGGGAACCTCACGGAGCAACTTGGTTGGCTTGGCCTCATCAAAAAGCTGACTGGCCAGGGAGGTTCTACCCCATCCCATGGGTTTGGTGCGAGATCGTCCGTTGGATTTCTCGGGTGGAAAAGGTGCGCCTGCTTGTTCCAGCGGGCCAAACCAAGGCAATCAGCACCATGCTGAATGATGTGAAGGCCGATTTAAAGCAGGTAGAGCTACTGGAAATGCCAACCGACCGGGTATGGCTGCGTGATTCTGGCGGCCAAACCGTCAGGGTGGCTGGAGGCGGTCGGGCCTTGGTGCGTTGGAAGTTCAACGCCTGGGCTAAATATCGCAACCATAAGAAGGATGCCCAAGTTGCGGGCTTCATGGCCAAGCATCTTGGTTTGGAAGAGGTTCAGGCTTTTGACCCGGCCAAAGGAACCATTCCATTGGTTTTGGAGGGGGGATCTATTGATGCAGATGGTGAAGGAACCCTGCTGACAACCGAGGAATGCCTTCTCAGCAAAGTGCAAGAACGGAACAAATGTCTCGACCGTGCAGGTTATGAAATGGCATTTAAACGGTATTTGGGCATCCAACACACTATTTGGCTTGAAAACGGCATCGTTGGTGACGACACGCACGGGCATGTAGACGATCTGGCACGGTTTGTGGGGCCCGGGAGAGTCGTTTGCGCACGGGAACCGAACCAATCTGACCCCAACCATGGCATTTTGGAAGAAAACATTCGTCGCCTGAATGAAGCCAAAGATGCCAAGGGGCGGCGATTGGAAGTGATTGACCTTCCCATGCCAGAGCCTGTGGAATTTCAAGGACAGCGGCTTCCCGCCAGCTATGCCAATTTCTACATCGCCAACGACTTGGTACTTGTTCCCACTTTCAACGACCCTTCAGATCGTTTGGCGCTGGGCCTTTTGGCGGAGCTTTTCCCTGGAAGAAGGTTGGTTGGAATTCATGCTGTGGATTTGGTTTGGGGGCTAGGAACTCTCCACTGCCTGAGCCAGCAGGAATCGGCCTGAAATCGAGATATTCAAATCGGGGGATTAAGCAGGCCTTGCTGATTGGCGAAAATTGACTGTTTAACCTGCTCTGCCCCTCCTAACTGACCATTCCCCCCAAGCAGAAGAGATCACTCAGCAGGAACTTTAAGCCTGCTCGGTACGCCCATTAAAGTCGTTGGCAGTTCGGACCAATCGGACCTTTTACCCCATCATTAGGCAAAGGCATGTCCGCCGATACCTCTTAAAGCGCATGCATGCGCGTGGGGTAGGAATTAGGCGGCAGCCTGTTCCCTCCCCAAACCAGAGGACAGGCACCATGACTTACCCCCCCGCCCGCTTGGGAGCACTTTTGCTGGTAATAGCCGGCATGCTGCTCTGCAGTCCCAGTGCAAAAGCCTCCCACTGCGGGGCTGGCAGTTATAGCGCCTGCTCCGAGGACTGCGGCGACCCTTGCTCCTTTAGCCGTGTGTGTATGGTTTTTCGGCCCAAATACCAGCTTGTTTGGGACACGGTGATCGAAAAACGCTGGCAAACCTGCTACCAAACCGTGACCGAGACCGTTTTGAAGGATGTCCAGCGCACTTGCTGGCAAACCGAAGAGCGGGTTTGCACTCGCCCGCGCACACGGACCATTTGCAAAACCGTGGAGGAATGCTACCTGCAACCGGTTCGCACCACCTGCTATAAGGAGTGCGAATATACTGTTCAAAGACCCATCACACGCACCATTCAAAAACCGGTAACCGATGTATGCAACTATCCTGTGACTGAGGTTCGCTACCGCGATTGCGAGTACACTATCTGCCGCAAGATTCCTGAAACTGTCTTGAAGGAAGTGCGCCAGGTGCGCCATCGTCCTGTGTGCGAGGTCAACACTCGGGTGATCAGCGGGCAGGTGCCCAAATGCGTACGCGAGCAAGAAATCAAAGAGGTTTGCGAGACCCGCTGCGTGCCTGTTTGCGAGACAGTCATCAAAGAATGCCAGTATGTGGTTTGCCGGAAGGTTTGCGAAGAAGTTCTCAAAGATGTGGTGTGCAGCGAAACACGCACCGAGGTGGAGACGCGCTTCAAAAAAGTGTGCAGAACGGAAAAGGTGCCAGTCACCTGCTGTAAGACCGTTGAGCGCAAACATTTGGAATGGGTCACCGAGCAGTATTGCGTTCCGGGCAAGCGGATTGTCACCTGGAAGCGCGACCCGGCAAATTTCTGCTTCGATCCCTGCACCATGAAAGGGGCATGCGACCCCGGCCGTTTGGTCAAATGCGAAACCCAATGCCCAGACGAGATTCGCTGCCGCAGGGTGCCACGCATAGTGACCTGCTGCGAGGTGGTACCTGTGACCCGTTATGAACGCCATGTGATTGAGGAAGAAGTGCCTTACACCGTGTGCCGCAAGGTGCGTGTGAAGGTATGCAAGCAGGTGCCTGTGAAAGTGACTCGGACCGTGCAGGAAGTATGCACCAAGCAAGTGCCGGTCACTGTCCGACGCATGGTGCCCGAAACCTACACCCGCCAGGTTGTTGTCAACAAGACAAGGCAAATCTGCGGTGCTTATGTGGACCGTAAAGGAATTGGCCATGCCAACCCGGGGTTTGGCCGCAATTTTGTCGAAGGGGCCTGCTGGGAAAAGACCCTCACCTGTGTGAAGCACCGCATTGTTTGCGAGGAAAGCGTGAAGCAGGTTCCTTGTGTCAATTACCGGGTGGTGATGGAGAAACGGGTGAAGCAGGTGCCTTACACCGTGTGCCGCATGGAACAGCGGACCAAGACCCGCATGGTGAATTGCAAGTTCACTGAGATGGTGGAAGAAACAAAAACTCGCCAGATCCCTTACACTGTCTGCAACATGGTGCCCCGCAGTCGCACCCGGGTGGTGAAGGAAAAGGTTTGCGAGATGGTTTCTTACACCGTGAAAGTTCCGGTTCCCGTAACCTACACCGACCAGATCGAGTGTACGGTCAGCAAAAAAGTTCCTATCTGTGTGGAAAAAGATGTGTGCGTGCGCAAGTTGAGAATTGACCCAATTTGCCAGGATCCGTGCCTGAAGGGGTTCATCCACCGCTTGCAGCCTGTGGATTCAGGAATCAACCATCAGGCGCCTTACAGTGGGCAGGCTCCCAGCCGGGGGCAGGCGCCTCTTTATCAATCCCCAAAAGCTCAAGCGCCAATCACACCCATCTCATTCACCCAGGCACCTTGACCTTTTGAACAACAAACCCTCTCCCCCCTTCCGTTAAAATGGAAAGGGGGGCTCTTTAATTTCCGGCCATAAAAATTGAACCTGCGAATTGACCAAACATGCAAAAAACATGAATATGTGCTATCAAAGGATTAAAGAGCGTTTTCCGGATAGCTAGGTCGTCCTGACACCGTTTGAAATCCCACGGAGCCCTGCATCT
>CAIWHS010000385.1 GCA_903912515.1 uncultured Planctomycetaceae bacterium | reverse complement strand
AGGAAAATTTCCCGTTCCGCATCCCACACCAGCCCCGAGAGGGGGCCGGGGTCGAGCGGTTGCCATTCTGCCGGGGTCACCTCCGCCGGCCTCCAAAGGGGGCCGCCCATGCCGGGGCCAGCCAACCGGTTCAGCAGGTTGATCCGGCCGGAACCGTCTGCCAGCGCCATCACCCGGTCACCCACACACAGGGCCGACCGGTTGGGTGCCTCGCCAACCAAAACCCGGTAAATGGCATCGCTTGCCAACTTCTGGTTGACGGCACCCCGGGGAGTCAACCACGCGATGGACAAGGTTCCGGGTGGCAGGTTGGGCGGATAGAGCCTGCCAAAGGCGGTAGCCTGCTCGAGCAACAATTTCCTGGCCGACTCGAGCACCGGCAACGGGTTCGGCTTGAACGGGATCGTTCGCAGTGCCACGACTAGGGCCCCGGCGGCCAAGGCGGCAGCACCCACCAGCAGTATCCTGCGCCCCAGCAACGGATGGGTTAGCGTTTCCTTGCTAACCAGCAGGTTGACCAGCTCCTGGGCCGAGGCTGGGCGGCGTTTGAGGTCCTTGGCCAGCAGACGCATCAACAGATCGTTCAGGGCGTTGGGAATCTCACCGCGCAGTTCTTTGGGAGGAATGATTTTGTGAGCGCTCCGGGCGGCAAATACTGCCAACGGGTTGGCTCCCGGAAAGACCGGCTTCAGCGTGAGCAACTCATAAAAAACCGCGCCCAGGGAAAACAGGTCGCCGCTGGGTGAGACCGTATCTGGGTCGTCCAACTGCTCGGGCGAGATGTAGGCGGGCGTGCCCAGAATGATGCCGGAGGCAGTGAGCCTGATGTCGTTGCAACCCCGCAACGCCAGGCCGAAATCCAGCAGGTAGACCTGGTCGTTACCCGAGGCGTCCTGCCCCAGCCACAGGTTGGACGGCTTGATGTCGCGGTGCAGGATGCCCATCTGGTGGGCGGCATCCAGCGCGGCTGCCGCCTGCCGGATCCATTCGACCACGCGCTCCGGGGGGATGGTTTCGCCCCTGGCGATCAGTGCCTCGAACGACTGGCCCCGCAGCAGCGGCATCACGAAAAAGGGTACCCCGTCGGTGACGCCAGAGGTCAGGATTGAGACGATACCCGGGTGGGCGATGGAGCGGTTGGCCCCAGCCTCGCGCAGGAAGCGCTCGCGCACCACACGGTTGGCAGCACGGCCCTGCTTGAGGGCCTTCACGGCCACGCGAGAGCCATCGTGGCTGTGCTCGCCCTCGAAGACAATGCCCACCCCGCCCGACCCGATGACACGCATCAGGTCATAGTTACCCAGCCTGCCGAGGCAATCAGGGTTGGGTGATTCGGGTAGGAATGACAGGTCCAGTTCGGAGGCCTCCGCCTTAGCCAGCATCAATTGCAGGCCCTCGTCGGGGGTGCGGGTGATGCGGCCCGCTTCGGCGGAGCCGGATTTTTTTTGGTTGGTGCCAGGTGAAGCCTGGAGGCGGTAGGTGGACCAGATTCGCTCCAACCCCGCCGGGCAGAGAGTGCAAGTTTCCACATGCGCCAGCACCGTTTCCATCAATTCCGATTCGGCGTTGCCCAAGGCGACCAAGCGCAGCGTGGCCTCCTCAGGGCAGGGGTTATCCAAACCGGAATGAAGGATCATGTGTGTGGGCCGTGAGAACCTTCCAAAAAATGGAGAGTTAAGAAATCTATAATTGGCAGAAATGATGGAAGAAATGAGTGAAGGTGGAACTTTCAACAAAGCAGGTCGATGAGGCACTCCTTCATGCGCTTGGTGATCCTGCAGCGGGCGATATAAACCGAATTCGGCGTGATGCCCAGCGCGCCCCCCACCTCGCCCGGATCGGACCTGTCGAATTCGGTCCGCCAGAAGGCCTGCCACGCAACCGCTTTGAATTCAGGCCGGACCTTCTCGCAGGCCTTCTCCAGCAATTCCTCGTAGCGGATCTTGTCGCAGGCTCCCGAGTTGTAGATGGCGATGCATTCTTGCAATTCTTCAAATTCGATCAGCTCCGGGAAGCGCCGATTGCGCAGTCTGCTCAGTTTCGACATCAGGATCCGTCTGAGCCAGGTGCGGAACGAGCCGCGCCGGCGGCGCTTGAAATCAACGATGTTCTGGTACACATCCAGGAAGACCTCCTGCACCATGTCCATCGTTTCTCCCTCGGGGCAGCCACCCCTCCTGCACCATTGCAACACCAGGGGGTAGTAGATCGACGCGAAAACGTTCCAATCCGCCTCTGAGCCGGTGTTTCGCAAGCGGTCCAGCAGGGCCAGTGGTGTTTCCATTGATTCCTTCATGTAACTTGGGAAACCGAAAACATCCCGGTCTGCGGAGTAACCCATCCATCAGACGATCTAGAATGCCCGACAGATCTACAGGCCCATTAGTAGCGGCGCCGATCCGTTTCAGCTAACAAAAATACGACTTGAACTGCTTGTTCAAACCAACTTGGATAAAGCAAATGACGTGAGCCGAAGAAATAGAATTTGGATTACTATCTGAAAGATTTGCTGTTTGGTCAAGCGGTCCTGAATGCCGCTTAACAAAAATATATCTGTAAGGCCTAGCGGATTAGGGATTTAAGATTTTTAGACATATTTGTGCTGATCGGGGCTGGAGTTGATTTGTTCATTTTTCATTCATTTTATATTCAGCTTAAATTAAGCTTCCATTCATTTTTCATTCATGAACCTGTTGCTTTCGCGACAATGGGCGGTAGGTGTGTGGGTATTCTTTTTTGTTAAAGCCAGGTGGGTTGGCGTTCTGTTTTGTTAAATTTTGATAGGCCGAGAAGATTAAAGCAGGGCCTGCCCGAACTCACCGCACGCTCTTTTTGTTAAAACCGGACAAGATTTTTCAAAAAATTTCTAAAGTTTTTAATCGTTGCCATTTCAGCACTTGCGGTAAATCCGGCTGTCTGGGGAAGTTTCCTCCTGAAAGATTTGCCTTCGAAGCGGTGTTACCTATCGAGGCTTTTGTTTTTCGTTTTTGCCCCGCAGTGGGCATTGGGTTTTTCGTTCACACCTGTGGAGTTGCTCTTTCCATGGCTCGTTCCAACCGCCGGTCGTTCTGGAAGTCCTTCACCCGCAATTTCTTCGGCTTTTTTTCCCGCGAACGCGCCGGGCAGATAGCCTCTCCCGTCACCCGGCGCAAGATCGGCCTGGAACAACTGGAAACCCGCTGGGTGCCGGCCACAGTGTCGTGGGCGAATGGCGTTCTGGCCCTTCAGTCCAACATTGGCGAGACCATCACCGCCGGCACCAGCGCCGACAATGTCATCTCTTACACAACTGACCAGAATTTTACCTTTGATGGCTCGGTGCCTGTCGGCTTCTCGGGAAACACCACAGCGTCACTCACTGGCGACCTGACGGCCACTTCCACCGTCGGCATTACCATCATCGGCAACACAGGCTCCGAGACCGCCAATATCGCATCCGGCTACAGCACCTCAACCGCCAACCTGACTATTCTGGCGCCTTTCGAAACGGTCAACCAGCTTGGCACCGCCACCTACCAGGGCCTCAACATCTCGGCGGTCAGCACCACGCTGTCCGGTGATGTGCAGGTCGCGGGCGGTACCTTAGACCTCAGTGGCACCACCACCACCATCGGCGCCAATATCACCATCAACACCGCTTTTGGCGGTGCCAGTGGCGGCACCCTGACCATGGGAAGCGTGGATGGGCCTGTGGGCGGCGCTCTGGCAGACCTGACTTTGACCTCCGGTTCCGCCAATATCGGT
>CAIWHS010000384.1 GCA_903912515.1 uncultured Planctomycetaceae bacterium | reverse complement strand
TGCAGTTGCGCAGGTCCGCGCCAGCAAATGCCTGTGGGAAGAGATCCGCGAAGTCACTGCCGGAGCAGACAAGCACCCGGTCGAATGAAAGTTTCTGGATTCCCCAATGCAACTGAGGCTCCGGGGTGACAGCCCCCACCATCGCGTTCCAGTGAATGGTCACGCCGTGCCGCTCGGTAAGCCAAGTGGCCAGTTCGGACGCAGCCCGTGCGGGATCCACCCCCAATTCCATGGGGCTGAACAAGCCCCCCAACAGGCCATTGCTGTTTGCACCCGGGGCGCGTGCCAGGGTGGCATCACGACCGAGGAGTTCGCAGTCGTAACCCATCTCGGGTGCCACAGCGGCGAACTGCTGCAGTACCTCCCACTCATCGGGTCGGTGGGCCAGGTGGATCGACCCGCACTCGCTGACCGGAAACCCGGTGGACCTGGAAAATTGCAACCAGCGCGCGCGGCTGACCTTGGCCACCTCAAGCGCGCGGCCGGCCGGCTGGCCGATCGGCCAAACCATGCCGAAATTGCGCACCGTGGCCCCCTGGGCCCGGGCGTGGCGCTCCAGCAGCGTCACTTTCCAGCCCCGCTCGGCGGCACTCCACGCGTGGGCCAGCCCGACAATCCCACCGCCGACCACTGCAAGACTGGGTTTCAAGGGGTTTCCCCCTTCAGACAGGCTTTCAGTTCATGGTTAAATTCCTCGAGGGTCGGCGTGGTCAGGCCTGGCACCTTAGCCTCCTCGTCGAATCGCCGCAGCAAGACGGCCCGGCGGAAATGCGGGTGCCCCTCAAAATCCTCCACCTCCTTGTCGGACATCGGCCCCCCCTGGAGTTCCAGGCTGGTGACCGATGGTGGGCTGAGGCTAGCGAAGTAATCCGACTCCACCGCGCACAGGTAGCGTTTGGCGGCCACATGCAGGCGAACCGGTTCGACCGCCTCGGGGATAAAGTGTCTTTCCAGCCAAGCCGCGCCCAGATCTTCGTGGTGATCATCAATCCCTTGCCCGGGTGCATCATCCGGCAGGTGATGGAGCAAATGACCGATGTCATGCAGCAGGGCGGCCACCACGGTGGGCGCGTCCAGTCCGGCTTGCCGGGCCAAAAGGGCCCCCTGAAGGGCGTGCTCGCGCTGGGTGACCGCCTCGCCGCCGTACTGTGAGCCGCCATGCTGGTTGAACAGTTCCACGATCTTGTCCAACACGGTTTGCGCCATCAGGCTGGCCTCCGGCTTTGGGATATCGGGCCAAAACTTCATCAAAGATTCAATCAAACCAGACCTTGATGGTGAGATGATAGCGGCTTAGGGATTCCGGGCCATTGCCCGGCAATGGATTTCTCGGATTCTTCTCCATGCCTGAAACCTATCCTGTACCCGGCGGTAAAACCAAGGGTGTTTTATTTCAGGCAGGCTGGGCGATTGCGGCCGCCTTTGGCGCGTATTTCTGCATGTACGGCTTCCGCAAGCCATACACGGCTGCCTCTTTCCGGGAGGAGAACCTGTGGGGGCTGGACTGGAAATCAGTGTTGGTAATCGCCCAGGTTCTGGGGTACACGCTTTCCAAATTCCTAGGCATCAAGGTCATATCGGAACTTCCGGCCCGCCACCGGGCCCTGGGCATTGTGGGCCTGATCTTTCTGGCGGAACTGTCTCTGGCGGGTTTTGCGGTCACGCCGGCCCCTTGGTCGGCCATTTTCTTATTCCTGAACGGAATACCCCTCGGAATGGTTTTCGGCTTGGTTCTGGGTTTTCTGGAAGGGCGCAGGATGACTGAAATCCTCGCCGCCGGGCTTTGCGCCAGCTTCATCCTGGCCGACGGCGTGATGAAAACGGTGGGCACCTGGTTGCTGGAAAACGGGGTCACGGAAAAATGGATGCCCGCCTTCTCCGGTTTGGTCTTTCTGCCTCCCCTATGTGCGACTGTCTGGATGCTTTCCAAGATCCAACCGCCCGATCACCTGGATGTGGTGGCTAGGACCGAGCGGACCACGCTGGACGGCGCGGCCCGCCGCGACCTGTTCCGCAAGCATGCCCCAGGACTGATCTGCATCACCCTGGGCTACCTGCTGCTCACCATCCTGCGTAGCGTGCGAGCCGATTTCGCCCCCGAGATCTGGCTGGGCCTGACTGGGGACAAAGCGGTGCCCTCGGTCTTCACCACCACGGAGTTCTGGGTCGCCGCCGGGGTGATGTTGGTGTTTGGAACGACCGTGCTGATCCGGGACAACCGTTTCGCCTTTTTCACCTCGCTGGGATTGTGCCTGTGCGGCCTGGCTCTTTGCCTCGGCGCCGCCGCTGGATTTTGGGCCGGGGCGGTCGGGCCCTTTGCGTTCGTGGCAATGGTTGGCCTTGGACTATATTTGCCCTACGCCGCGGTGCATATTAGCGTGTTCGAGCGTCTGCTGGCGATGAGCCGCGACAGGGGGACCAGCAGTTACCTGCTTTACCTCGCGGATTCCTTCGGGTATCTGGGATACGTGGTCGTGCTGGTTTTGAAGAACCTCACGGGCAAGTCCCTCGCCACCGACCCGGCCACCATCCGCCTGGTTTTCCTGAACATGGTGGCATGGATCGGGCTATTGGGTATGGTATTGTTCGCGTGCGCTTGGGCCTTTTTCGCCAGGCGACTGTCCAGGGAGCGGGCTGATGAATCTTCCACCTCAGACCATGGGCAAGGCGCTACTGTTTGACGGGCCGGGATTGCCCCTCAGGCTGGTGGAACAACCATTTCCCGCCCCGCTGGAGGGTGAGGTGGTGGTGCGGGTGGAGGCGGCCACCCTGTGCGGTAGCGACCTGCACACCATCAACGGCAAGCGGAAAGTGGAGACCCCCACCGTTCTGGGCCATGAAACCATTGGCCGCATCGAGGCTATGGGCCCCGGGCCTATACCCCGCCTGCAGGACGGTACACTTGCGGCCATAGGCGACAGGATCACCTGGGCGGTGGTGGCGAACTGTGGCGGTTGCAGGTACTGCGATTCGGACCTGCCCCAGAAGTGCGAAAAAGCGATTAAGTATGGTCATGAACCACTCATAGGCCGGCGCATGTGGACTGGAGGCCTCGCAACCTGGAATCTGCTCGCCCCCGGGACCACCTTGGTGAAACTGCCGGAATCCTTGCCGGCATCCTTGGCCACCCCTGCCTCCTGCGCCACAGCGACTGTGATGGCTGGTTTTGAAGCCTTGGGTCCGATTGATAACAAAAATCTGCTGATAACCGGGGCAGGGATGTTGGGTTTAACCGCGATCGCCCGGGCACGGGCCCTTCGTCCGGCTTCCATCACCGTGGTGGACCCGTTGTGCTGGCGACGGGACCAGGCGTTCGTGATGGGCTGCTCCACCGCATTGACCCCGGTTGAATTCAACAACCATACACAACCGGTGGACGCATGGCTGGAGCTGTCGGGATCGAACGTTTCCTGGGAAAGCTGTTTTCCCAGACTGGCCATTGGCGCCAAGGTGGCCCTGATCGGCGCGGTTTTCCCCACGCAGGACACGGTATTCAACCTGGAGCGAGTAGTTCGGCGGATGATCACCATCCGCGGCATCCACAATTACGGGCCCAGGCACCTTGCCAGCGCGGTGGAATTTCTGACAGGACTTCCCGCTGATCACCCGCTGGGACAACTTGCCGGGCCGTGGTTCACC
>CAIWHS010000383.1 GCA_903912515.1 uncultured Planctomycetaceae bacterium | reverse complement strand
TGTCGGTGAACAGCGGCAGGTGGGGGCCATGCTGTTCCACCGCACCGATGGGGATCACAACCGGGGTTCTTCGGTCAAGCGCCGCCACGCGCGGCGAAGTCATCTCTTGCAAAAGCATGTAGTTAGTCCTTTCCTTCCAGCGGGGTCACTCCCGCCAATAAAGCGATTCTTGCGGGGCGTTGTAGGCGATTTTCAAGTGGTTAGTCTCCAGCTTTTCCCCCTTTGCGGCAAGGCTGTCGACGCCCGCTATGACCATCCCGGATGTCAGCAGCGTGCGCTCAATAGGCACAGGGGTTTTGCCAGTTAGAACCAAGTCCTCAATCTGGCGAAAAAGCGGGTGGAAAAAATCTGCTGTGGTCGAACCATGCTTGGGCATGGGCAAATGGAAGACGCACGACAGGGCGTCTCGCTCCCCAGCCAACTGGCCCGCCCAGGTGAAATCACGCACCGGGGTCAAATAAGATGAGCTTTTAAATCCGCCCGCATGCTCAAAGAAAAAACCGATGATCGATGCCAAGTTGCCACGGGCCCAGTCGAAGGTGACCGCATCGGACATGTAGCCATCAGGCGCGGGGAGGTTGTGGCTGCGGTTCAGGGCCGTGACAAAAAGGTTTCGGGTGATTGCCCGGTCTGGCTTGGCCAGTTCTGCCCACACCGCATCGCCTTTCAGCGCCAGCGCCGAGACCACGCCCGTTTCCCCACCCTGGCGCCTTTCCGCCATGCACTGGCTGGTTTCAAAGGCGTGAAAATCATAGCTGTCAACACCGCCATAAGCCACGCAAAGACTTTCCTTCAGTTTGGCCCCGTACGGCACTTCGGTTTGGGGTTCACGCCGTGTCACCGGCAGCGACGAGCCCGCTAGGAGTGAAAAGTTCAGCCGTTTGGCGTCGTCCACCATTTCTTTGCATTCGGACCAACTGGTCGAAAGATGCTTGTCGTTGAAAACCGGAACAGACCTTCCGCTGTTTTCGAACACAGCCACCACTTCCTTGAACCATTTGTACCGGGGGTACAAAACCTGCCCCTTGCCGTTTTTTGGGTAATCGCCGTGCTCGCCAATGATAATCACCCCGTCAACGGCCAATTTGCCAGTCCCCAGGGTAAGGGCCTCTGCCACCGTTGGGTAAAGCTTCAGGTTGTGCCGCTTCACCCGGGCCCGGGCAAGGTCTCCCTCGGGAAACTGGTCAATGTAAAGCCCTGCCAAATCAATGCGAGGTTTTTGCCATCGTCCCGCCCAAGGGTAACCCAGGGTAAGCCGGTCCAAAAAATGCTGGGCGTGCGAGAGGGCCCGTACCTCAGTCCCAAGAAAGGCAACTTTCTTCCGAACGGTTTGCCCGGCTTGCGACAGGTTGCCAAAAACCAACGGGGCAAGACCGCAAGCGGTCGCTTGGGCAAGGAATTCACGGCGCCTAGGCATGGTTGGGTACCGGTGTGCGTTTTGTTTTGTCGGCGGGGGAGTGAACCGATAGTACCGGGTTTCTGTGGGCTAACAACGATTATTTGCCCTGATTGCAATTGCACCACGGGCTTTGGCAAAAACCTTATAGTGATTCTTTGTCATCAGGATTGGGGAGTCCTCTGCTATGGCTGGCGTCTCTTGGTACAAACGCGTGCAGATTTTGCCCGGTTTTGCGCTGATTTTTAGCAGCCGGGGCATTTCCTTTGCTTTTGGCAAAAGGGGGTCTTCCATCAAGGTGGAGGGGCCCGGAAAGTGGAGCCGGGGCATGGTCTCGGGTATCTTCGATTATCTGAAAAAAATGTTCCTGGGCGGCAAAAAATAAGCCTCCCTACCTTCAAAAGGGCAGCCATGCGCAAATACCTTAGCCCCTGCATCGCCTCAGCCCTGTGCCTCTGTATCGGGCTTGCTTCCAGTGCCGAAGAGGGGCCGGTTGCTTACAAAGACCCCAATCCCGCCAGGCGCAACTTCACCGCACGAGCGAGCCAGCTAGACCCCAACGCCAAGGCGCACCCCGAAATTGATTTTCTTTTCGAACGCAATGGCAAGCCGGTCGATACCCAACACGCTACTGTCGATACCCGGGTCGCCTCACGGGGCAAGTTGGTCATTTGGCTCATGGGCCATAACCAACAACTGTTTGATCGTGTTTCAAGTTATGGCCTGCACGCCATCCGGGTGCATTACGCCAATGGTTGGTTCAACAAGTTTGGCAAAGAGCCTGCTCCTGCGGACGAGAAATTCCTAGGTAAAATCCGTCTAGAGGCCGCCACAGGCGAAGACTTCAGCCCCGAGGTAACTATCCCCAAGGCCGATGGTGTGGCCCACCGTGCCTTGGTGTTCGTGAAGTGGCTGGCCCAAAAAGACCCTGCGGGCAACTGGAGCCAATTCCTGAACGAAGATGCTTCTAGCCTGGTTTGGGACAAAGTCATTCTCTGCGGTGCTTCCCATGGCGCAACCACCTCGGCCCGCTTTGCCAAGCACCAAAAGGTGGCCCGAGTTGTCATGTTTTGCGGGCCGCGTGACCAATATGAGAACTGGCAGGCTCTTCCATCAGCCACACCCGAAAACCGGTACTTCGGCTTTAGCCATGTGCTCGACACCGGCTGGGTGGGCGACCACTACTGCCGCTCTTGGGAAATGCTTGGGCTCAACCGGTTTGGCCCGCTGGTGGATGTCGATACCACCCCCGCACCCTACGGTTTTTCACGCCGACTGATCACCCGGGCCGATGTGAAAAACGATGCTAACCGGGCCCACAGTTGTGTGACTCCCGGAGGAGCCGCCTTGAAAGATGCTGGTGGTCAGTACATTCACGAAAAGGTTTGGGAATACCTTTTCACCTCACCGGTAGACCAGACAGGGCAAGCGGTTGCCGAAGACGCCGGTTGCCGCAAAAATCTTCGCAAATAAGTCAGTCCCAGGTACTCTCCCATGCTCTCTCTGGCTTTCTGCTTGCTAGCCGCCTTTCCAGGGCAATCGCCAACCACTATCGACCTATCTAGGGCGGTTGTGGTCAGCAGGCCTGGCAAACTGCCCGCAGCCGAGGCGGTAGCTTCTGCCGTTTTGGTGGAAGAAATCGCCAAACGCACTGGGGTAACTCTAAAAACTTCCAGCCAATGGCCAGGGGAAGATACCCCAACTATCGCGCTCGCCATGGCCGAGGCCGATAACCCGTGGGCCGACAAAATCGCTGGCCCCAAGCCTTCTGCCAAGGCCGAAAGCTTCACCATCAGCGTTGCCACCGAAAATGGCAAAAGCCCCATCGTGACCATTCAGGGCCGGGATGGTCGCGGCGTTTTGTTTGCTGTGGGGCATTTGTTGCGTGCCCTGGAGTTGGGCAAAGGGAAGGTGGCTCTGGGGGCCGCATTTGCCGCGCAAGCAAGTCCGGATGTGCCAATCCGCGGCCATCAGATTGGGTATCGGGCCCGGGCTAACAGTTGGGATGCCTGGACTGTTGCCCAATTCGACCAACACTTCCGCGAGTTGGCGATCTTCGGAGCCAACTGCATCGAAAATATCCCCTTCGAGGACAACGACCCTTCGCCCCACTTCAAGCTGCCCCGCGACCAGATGAACCTGCGCTTTGCCGACTTGTGCGAAAAGTATGATTTGGACCACTGGGTCTGGGTGCCCGTTCAGGTCAAGCTGCCAGACCCACAAGGCGAGCAAGAATTCCTGGCCAAGCAGGATGCGTTTTACAAAGCCTGCAAAAGGCTCGACGCCGTCTTCGTCCCCGGCGGCGACCCCGGCGAGAACCATAGCAAAGATTTGGTACCCTTCCTCGAGAAAATGGCCGCCACACTGGCGAAACATCATCCCAAGGCCAGGGTATGGTTGTCCTTGCAAGGGTTCAAGAAGGCCGATGTGGACCATTTATACGCCTATCTCGACAGCCAAAAGCCCCAATGGCTGGGTGGCTTAGTCATGGGCCCTTCCAGTCCGCCTCTGGAGGAAACCCACACCCGTCTGAAGGGCCGCTACCCCATTCGCTGGTACCCGGACATCACCCACACTGTCCGTTGCCAATA
>CAIWHS010000382.1 GCA_903912515.1 uncultured Planctomycetaceae bacterium | reverse complement strand
GCGGCGCTAGCGGGGCAACCGCCAAGGCTTGCAGCCGCTTCAGGCTGAATTCCAAGGCCTCGCGCATCGGAATCGACTCGTCACGGGCCAACTCCATGCCCGCCATGCGGGAAATTGCACCGCCAAAAATACTCCAAACCAAAATGGTCCAAAGGGCCACCATCAAGAAATAAATCTTCTGGCCTGTGCTCGCCTTGGGGTGGAAAAGGTAGGCGACAGGCCGCAGCATCTTCAAAACAGGCTCAATCAAAACCGGCCCTTGGTCTTTGATCAGCCAATCCAAAAAGCGATTGCTGTTCAAGGAGCTTGTACCCGAAACCAACATCAAGGAGTTGGGCCCTCGATTTTCATTCCAAGGCCAAGTGTTCAAGCGGCCAGCGGGTTTGGGCTTGCCCAAAAAGGCTCGTATTTGAGCGACGCGATCCTCGCTTATTCCTTTCAGCTTCCCATCGCGAAGGGCTCTTTCCAAGGTTTCAGAAAGATCCCGCCCCTGTTGGATCATTTCCGGCTCGACTTTGGCAGAACCCGGCTCTGTTTTCGATACCGAGGCAGACAGTAAGCCTGCTGCTTTCAAAAGATCGAGTTCCTCGGGAGTCTGGGCAACATCCTCAACAGAATAAAACTGCCCGGCTTTGCCCATGCCGGCGGTTTCATACATCAAGTTCCAAGCTGTTTGCTCTTCTTTGAAAAGTTTCCAGCCTTTTTTGCGCTCTGCCTCGTAGGCCTCTTCTGCTGCTTTTGGGTTTTCAACCACTTCGCCCTTTGCCTTCCCCTCAACCGGCTTCTTTTCCTCGGAAGTCCGCGTGGTTGGCACAAAACTGCCAGGCCATTCTGGGCTGGTCCCGGTGGTGGAGGCAAAAATCAGCGCCAAAAACCACCATCCCAGGGCCATTGCAAAAACGCCCAAAGCGGCAAGCATCACCTTGCCGGGCATCAGTGCGATTCGGAAGCAACCCGAAAGAAGGCTCCAGCCCGTGGTCCAAAGATTGGGGGAGTTTTGCGGCAATTCTTCAGCCATATGGCACCTCATCCAAGACTTGGACCGTAATTCAGGCAGGAACCAGACACCTTGCCATTTCCCAAAAGGATAGAGGGATGCTGGCTAGGTTTGAATCTGTCCGGTCCAAAGCTGTCAATTATGTTTTTATAGCAGGGCAGGGAGTCTGGCCAAGATGAGGAAGTCCCTGAATTGGTAGAGGCCCACCCCTAAAGGGCAGGCCTCTACCAATTCAGGGCCCAAAAACCGACCGGGGCCGGCTTCAACCAGAGGGGATCTGGTGTGAAGTCGGCCCGCGGCGAGGGTGCTACCAGCGAAGCGTGGGTTTTTAGAAGACCAGGGCAAACCCGGCTTGGAACCCACTAAACCAACGGGTCTGAGAGTCGAAGGCAGGATCGACCGTGCCGAAGTCGAAGTCGATCGGGTGCCTACTACTAATCGTGTTGAAGAAGCCCATCAAGTTGTAACCAATGTTCAATTCGATGCCTTCAAAGGGATACCAACCCACACCAACGGTGCCTTCAAGGCTTGGGGCCAACTCGTACAGCGTGCGGGATCGTTTTGACACTGGGCCAAGAAATTTTTGACCCAGTTCGTAACGGGCCCGGGCTTTGACAATGTCCATGTACATGCCACCGCCTAGATTCAGGTTCAGGGCGAAGCCATGGCCCATGTACCACTCTTGTTGGCAGGCGAGTACCGCACCATACATCCGGTTTGACACAATGTTGGTATAGACCGCTTGGCTTTCGCCATTTGACTCGCCATAGATGTTGTAATCTACAGCTCGCATCATGTACTTTTCCCACAGCCACACGAATTTGGGGCCAACCACGCCCGAGACGCGGTAGTTTTCATTTTCGTAGACCGGCACTCTGCAAAGCAGGTCAGCGAACTGGGCTCGCTGGGTAAAGCTTTGGGTGAACACCTCGGCTGCGTTCCAGATGCCGTAACCAGCACCTCTGGCTGCATCGATGCCATTAGCGATTGTATTCGGTGTGGAGGCACCGTTGGAGTTGTACAGGTCGTCGTTCGGGCCCGCGTATTCCGGGTAGAAGTTGTACACCGGTGCTGACAGAAAGGAATCCGCGTAGTTGGCACCTATCTGCGAGCCCGCCGGGATGTTGGAAGCTGAAGAGGTGTAGGTGGCGTCGGCCAGCCACATCCAGCTTGCCGTGACCGTCACGCGATCACCAAACCTCCACCCAGCGGAGATCTTGATGCCCGGATTCATGGTTCCAGGCCCTGAGACCTGATCGGTGTTGAGTGCTTCTTCCCCCGAGCCGTAGAACCTCCCGACAAAGGGTGCCACAGGGGCATTCTCTGTCTCGTTCGTGACCGGGTTGTAAACATAAGGAACCCTCGCCGTTCCCGTCACATCGGTGAAGCCCCGATAGGCCACACCCTGGTGAGAAATCGGGTTGGTCTGCTTGTACGCCGCGAACGAAGTCGCGAAAAACAGGCCACCATCAAACAGCCCAAAGTTATCAGGCTTGTTGTGGTATAGCGGCAAAGGCAATACCGGATCGGCTGGTCCGATCTCGTCTGCCCGCCCGGTTGTGGGAGATGTTCCCACAAGCCCTGCCACAAACCAGGTTATACAGGCTATTACCCGTCCCCGGTTACGGCTTAGAAAATTCATCTTGCTCATGACACCCTCGCTGGTCAGGCCCAGATTCTTCTGGACTCGGTCCCGTTTTTCCCCTGGGACCAAGCCTTCAAATCCAGGCAGGCTGCTCTGCCTCTCCGCCTGCACGGTTGCCTGCGGAAGTGGGCAAAGACAATCCCACGCTTAATTGATCGGTCGTAACGGCCCTGCAACTTTTGTCAGTCTTGCCCGTTGAAACGAAAATTCTGGTTTGGCGGACTGTAGGGGCAATTAAAATGGCTCAAAAACCCCTTTTTTCTAAAGGTTTCCGAGTTTTAAAATTATTTGGGATTTTTTCACCCAAGTTGCACCCAGCGGCACTTCCGGACCATATGAGGCAGCTCCAAGGGGGCCAAATGGCACCCAATTGCCTCATACGAACCGATTTCAAGCGGCAAAGTAGGGGAAGCAAGTAGACCTTACGAGGTAGGCGTTAGTTGGTAGGCCGTTTAGGTGGGCCATAAAAGAATGGGCATGACGTATTCTTTTCAAGCGCGTTAG
>CAIWHS010000381.1 GCA_903912515.1 uncultured Planctomycetaceae bacterium | reverse complement strand
TTATTTTTGATTTTTAAAGTCGCTAAATGTTTTCGGAATTGGCGAAATTTTGGTTTTTGTTGGCAATATTTGACGGTTGGGAAAGGGTTGACCAAGTTTCGGGTTTCTGTATTCAGGAAGTTCATGATGGGTTTTTGAAGAGGGCAAGGCGGGTCGCTTGGGTGGACGAATGAAACTGTACCGAGTCATTTGAGTGAGCAAGCGGGAAGGCCGGATGCTGTTGGTCAGTTTGCACCCATTTACCGGGAGGTGGCCTGATATGCCAAAGTTGAGAAGGGTTGTAGGCCTGCTTTCCTGCATGGGGTTGGTGCTTGCCCAATTGAATGGCGGAGCACTAGGGCAGGGGCAGCGGATGGAGGCGGTGGTGATTCCCGTCCAACCGCCGGAAGGAGGCGAGGTTGCTCCTAATTCGGTTGGTGGATTCGAGGGGGATGACCCGGTATTGAATGATGATGTGATGCCTGGAGTGATTTACCGGCAGCAGGGTTGGTATCTTTTTCCGCAAACAGAGCGGGTCAGTGTGCGGGGTTGGCTTGATGGTGGTTTTATGGGGAACACCGGCAACCCTGGAAGCAAGTTCAACGGGCCCTATAACGCGGTGGATCGGGCCAACGAGGCGATGTTCAACCAGGCCTACCTGATTGCGGAGCGAGTGCTGCCAGGGGATGGAGCTTTTGGCGTGGGCGGCAGGGCTGACCTTCTGTACGGCGAGGACTTCCTTCTTGCACTTTCGCAGGGTTGGGAGGTTTTTCCGGGCAAAGAGGGCAACTGGAACAGTGGACAATATTACGGCCTGGCGATGCCCCAACTGTACGGGGAGTTTGGTACCCGGGAACTATCAATGAAGCTGGGGCATTTTTACACAATCGTGGGTTATGAAGGGGTTCCGGCGGTTGGCAATTTTTTCTATTCAAAATCCTATAGCTATCAATTTGCCGGTCCGTTCACCGAGTGGGGTGGTTTGGCATCATGGAGGCCAAATAAAAACCTCGAGGTGAATGGCGGTCTGGTGAATGGGTGGAACATTTTGGATGGCGTTCCCAACGCGGTGAGTTTTTTGGGAAAAGCCAGAGTGCAAAACGATCCGAACAGTCTGGCGGCATCGTTCGCGATTATCACAGGTGATCAATTCACGAATGTTGCCGGGTTGCCGACTGTGGCCAATGGCAAGGCGAATCGCACGCGGTATAGCCTGATTTTGGAGGCCCGGCCAACTGACCGCTGGGAGTATGTGTTTCATCAATGGCTGGGTACACAGGCTGATGGTGCGCCCTTGGGCGGCACCGCATTGTGGGCGGGTATTGACCAGTACCTTTATTATTCTGTGAGCGAGAAGTGGAAAGCCGGGGCACGATTTGAATGGTTTAACGATGTCGATGGCACACGGGTGGGGCTGAATCGCCCGGCCAACCCGAACAAGCCCTCGCTGCCTGGCAATTATTTCTCGCTGACGGTTGGACCCAACTATCTACCCACAGAGAACCTGATGATTCGGCCGGAGCTGCGTTGGGATTTTTATGATGGCGATGCGAAACCCTACAACGATGGTTCAAAAACCGAACAATTGATGTTGGGGTTCGATGTGATTCTGAAGTTTTAACCCTAGAAAAGGCCTGCAAGTGGGCCACCCTTGGCTGCAAGGTCGTCCACCCGGCGGGAAACCGCCGGGTCTTCGATGAGTGGTGGGGCATGGTGGGGTTTGATTCGCGCGTCGAGCAAAAGCGAGCCCTCGCAGCCCCAATGTTTGTCAACAGTGAAGCTGCCAACTCCATGCAGGTCTGAGGCGGGATTGGCCCGGGTGAAAGCGGTCCAAAGCCAGTTTTCGAGTTGGGCGCAAGCAAATTGGCTGTCATCAACCAACAGTACCAATGGGAATTGGTTAATCGGGTGATCTGGCTTGAGGGCGGTTGCCAGACGGTTGGCATCTCCTTTACCTGTGGAGAAGGCCTTCTCCCAGGCGGGGCCACGCAAGGCCAGAACTCCAGGCATGCAGACCCTTGGGTTCCCCCAGCCTTCGGGGAGTCCGGGCAAATCGGGCACAGCGTGTGGCAGTTGGCGGCGGTGTGGGCCGGCTGCTGCGATGATGACCTTGGAGCCGCAGTTGAGGCCATCGCCCGAGTAGTCGAGGGTGTCCATAGTGGTACGGGTGAGGAAGTGCAAGTCCGTGCGGGGATCGAGCCTGACGAGCAGGTGTTTGAAAAAATTAGGGATGTCGTTGGCTTTGAGAGATGGATCATCCTCGGTGGCGACCATAAGCAGGAATTTTGCCAGACTGAGCTGGCCTTGGCCCAGGATGGCACAGGCTTGGGTGAGAAGTTCCTGGGGTTTGCGTTGGCTAGCGTAGGGAACATAGCGTTCACTGCCGATGGCAAGAAGCAAAGGGTGCACACCTGCAGCATCGACCGCATGGACCTCGCGCACCCCTGTGAGAACGCTTGGGAGAACAGGTGCTGTTAGTTCGTGGATGAACTCGCCAAAGCTTGTGTCTTCTTGGGGTGGCCTGCCGACGACGGTGAAGGGCCAAATGGCCCCGGTGCGGTGATAAACTTTCTCGATTTGAATGAACGGGAAGGAATGGGTGAGGCTGTAGTAGCCGAGGTGGTCGCCAAAAGGACCCTCGGGTTTTGTTAGGGATGGATCAACAGTGCCTACCAGACAAAAATCGGCTTCAGCCGGCATGGCAATTCGGCCAGGGCAACCGGGTTCTGCAAGGGGTCTAACCATGGCCAGCCGGCGCCCACCCAAAACCCCAGCGAAAACAACCTCGGGGATTTTTTCGGGCAGCGGCATCACGGCTGAAACGGCCAACGCAGGCGGCCCTCCCACCCAAACGGCAACGCGCAGTTTTTCGCCCTTGGCCACGGCCTGAGCGTGATGGACGCCCATGCCCCTGTGGATCTGGTAGTGCAGGCCCACCTCTTGGTTGGGGACGAAGTCGTTGCCGGCCAATTGGACGCGGTACATTCCGAGGTTGGAGCGCATCCATCCGGGGGAATCGGGCGACTCGCTGTAGACCGCCGGGAGGGTGACAAAAGGTCCGCCATCCATGGGCCAGCATTTGAGAGCCGGCAGATCAGCTAGTTGGCATTGGTTTTGGAGGATTGGGCCGCGGCTAGATATTTTGGGCAGGGCGTGCCAAAGGGAGCGGGGGAGGTTCCAGAATTTCCAGGGGGTTTTGGCGGCTAGGCCGGGGTCGCCTTGGAGCCGCATCAGTTTTTCCAGGCGTGGTAGTGCGTCGCGGAACAGGAAACGGGTGCGCTCGAGCGTGCCGAACAGGTTCGACACCATGGGGAATTTGCAATTCAACGGGCGAGTGAAAAGAAGAGCAGGGCCTTGGGCCCTGTAGACACGGCGCTGAATTTCGGCCATTTCGAGGTTTGGGTCGATGGGTAGGTCGATTTTGCGCAACATGCCGTTGCGCTCGAGATCAGTGACGCATTCGGTGAGGTTACGGTAACCCATCGAATTTCCTCTGGCCTTGGCTTGTGAAATCAACCTGGAGCCCATTTGGCCCGAGGAAGAACTGCCGCTACATTCCCAATGTACACCCAAAATCATTGATAGCCTGATGGGGTGCGGTTTGGGCATTGGAATCGCATTTGGGCGGTGGAAGGAACCGGAGGAAGGCATGGAATTGCGGGAACCGATCAACGCCCTGACCCATGGTTTTTGGGCGATTGTGATGCTTCCGCCGGTTGCGGTTTTAGCCCGTGCGGCGTGGCCTGACCCCCGTGCTGTTGTGGGGGTGGCCCTGTATGCGTTTGGGATGCTGTTTTCCTTTGCAGCCAGCGGGTATTTTCATGGGGTTGTTGGCAGCGAGGAGCGGGTGGCTTTTGCCCAAACGCTGGATCATGTGGGCATCCATTTGTTTATTGCGGGAACATGGACCGCATTTGCCCTGATTGCGCTACCCCTGCGGCTGGCAGGGGTGTTCCTTGGGGCCATTTGGTTGCTAGCCTTGATTGGATCAGGCTTACGGGTGGGAATGGGGAGTGTGCCCGTGGTCGCTGCCACCAGCATTTATCTTTTGATGGGGTGGTGCTCTCTGGCCTGCCACGGGTACTTGATGCGGGGCTTGACCCGGAGTGAATTGGGGAAGCTATGGCTTGGAGGTATCATTTTCACCATTGGCGCACTGATCAACGGATTTAGATGGCCCAACCTTTTGCCTGGTGTAATGGGCTATCACGAATTGTTTCACCTGTTGGTGATAGCGGCTTCGCTGACCCATTTTGTGGCGGTGGCCGAATTGGTTTGGCGGGCTCGCGAGGCAAACCTGCAAAAAAACGGCAATGGTCCAAACGAAGCGGTGGGTTGCAAAGGGGAGGGAGAGTGAAATGGTGTTAAAAGGCAAGGCAGAGGGCTTAACGAAGTCAAGACGCATTGTCATCAGTGGCGCAACCCGAGGACTTGGTTTGGCCCTGGCGCAGGGATTCAAGGCATTGGGCCATGAGGTGCGGGGATGTGGCAGCCGGACCGACTTGGTTGCCGAATGGAACGAACAATATGGAACAGAGATGCCCTTTAGCGTGGTGGATGTGACCAAAGATGCCCAGGTGGCGGAATGGGCCGAGCGTGAGCTGGCATTGGGTGTGCCAGACTTGTTGATCGCGAATGCTGCTGTGATACACGCGGCCCAACCCCTGTGGGAAATTCCTGAAGATGTTTGGAAAAAGGTGATGGAGGTCAACGTGCTGGGTGTGGTGAACATGCTTCGACATTTTGTTCCTGCGATGGTGAAACAAGAACGTGGGGTGATTGCAACGCTTTCCAGCGGTTGGGGTAGGAGCACATCGCCTGGGGTGTCGGCCTATTGTGCGAGCAAGTACGCGATTGAGGGGCTGACTGCGGCTCTAGCCCAGGAATTGCCTGTAGGGATGGCGGCGGTGCCAGTGAATCCGGGTGTGATAGCGACAGATATGTTGCGTGAGGTTTGGGGTGCGGAAGCAGATGTTTATCCGGACGCAGGGACATGGGCCAGGCAGGCGGTGCCGTTTTTTCTGGGATTGTGCCCTGGTGACAACGGCAGGCAAAAGACGGTGTAAACTGCTGGGTGAAGGCATGGGCTTGTTTTTGGGGTGATTTTTAGCAGACTAATAGTGGGTTTGCTGATGGAAAGTTGATCAAAATCATTAGGTATTTGGGAAGGGTTAGGAAACAGCATGTCATCGCTCAAGTCTCTTGTCGCCACGGGCACCAAGCTTTGGCTCGATTCGATTGACCCAGATTTGGTGCGAACCAATCGGGCCCTTGGGGCGACTGGTGCAACCTCGAACCCGATCATCATTTCCGATCTGCTAAAGACCGGTCGATTCGACGGTCGTATCAAGGAATTGATTCAGGCTGGGCATGATGATGAGGCGGTGGCCTGGGCGATGACCGACGAGTTGGTGAAAGGGGCGATGTCGGTTTTTCAACCCGTTTGGGAAGAGACCAAGTGCAATGACGGCTGGGTGAGCTTTGAGCTCGATCCACTGTTGGAAGATGCAGCCTGCCCGCTGGATATTGCGGCCAAGGCCAAGCGCTATGTGGAATTGGGCAAGAAGTGGGCGGCGGGCCACAAGAATCGCATGATCAAGGTTCCAGCTACCCCGGGTGGCCTTGCTGCTTTGGAAGAGTTGGCTGCCGCCGGGATCACGCTGAATGTGACGCTGATTTTCAGCGAAGAGCAGTACTTCACGGCCCGTGAAAATGTTTGGAAGGGAGCTCAGCGCCGGCCGGGCGGACTGACCACCTTCAAATCAGTTTACAGCATCTTTGTGAGCCGGTTGGATGTTTACACCAAGGAAAAGGTTCCAACCCTGTCGGAAGCGGCTCAGGGGCAGGCTGGCATTGTGAATGCCAAAAAGATTTGGAAGCTGAACCAGGAGTGGTGGGCTGACAAGAAGCTGCCGCTGCAGCAGGAAATCATTTTCGCCAGCACCGGCACCAAAGATCCCAAAGATGACCCCACCAAATATGTGGGTGCCTTTGCGGGCAGCGACATTGAAACCAACCCTCCCGGCACCAACGATGCGGTAGAAAAATCGGGTAAGACTTTCACCCGTCAGGTCGACAAGCTTCCTCCCGCTGCCGTGGTGAGCGAGATTGAGCAGAAAGTGGACATGAAGCTTTTGGAAGAGACGCTGATGCGGGAAGGCCTGTCGAAGTTTGCCGACCCGTTCAAGAAGCTGTTGGCCCAGATTGCCAGCAAAAGGAAAGAGCTCGCTTGATTTGAGGCGGATATGGTTGTTTTCATGCAAAGAGCCCGGCCAATTTTGGCCGGGCTCTTTGTGTATGTCAGAGTTTAATGAGATCCACGGCCAAAAAAGAACTAGGTGCTGGGCATTGCGTGCCCGACACCCAGCAAGAATCAAATAGAACCGGTTAGCCCATTATGGGATGGAAACCGGCATATCATCGTTACGGCAACCCAGCAACTGGTAGGTGCGGGTGTCTATGCTTTGGGCAAGGAACCGAACCGAGCCATCGCCAAAGACAAAGTTTGCGCCACCAGTGTGGTTTGACTTGAAGCCCCAAGCGATATGCCAGTTGACCCGGGTGCGGGCTGGGTCGGAGCAGTCGGTTTTGTTGGTTTTGTAATTGATCGGAGGCAAGGTGCCGTGATGGGCGCTGCCGCCATTGAAGTGAGCCCAGGAGCCAGACCAAGTTGAGTGGTCATGTTCCAGAGGGAGAACTTCGACAATCATGATGGTGTTGGAAGTACCGTCAGTCATGCTGTTCAGACTGGTTTGCACACCACCGGTTCGACAGCCGATACCACGGACCTCGCTAATGTTCCAGCAATTGCCGGCATCAGGGCTTTGGGTGTAGCCCATGTTAAGGCTGGCTGCTGGACGGCACCAACTGGCGAAAGGCTCATAACCGCACTGGCCGGGGTTACACTGTGGCCCGATGCTATAGGCATAGTTGCTGACA
>CAIWHS010000380.1 GCA_903912515.1 uncultured Planctomycetaceae bacterium | reverse complement strand
TTTGACCCAGAGAGCCGGGCGGGCTGGACGGGTGGCGCCTGGAGTTTGCTTGCGGCTTTGTTCTGAGGCGGACGCACGGAACCGCCGGCCTGTGGACGAACCGGAAGTACGGCGGGTGGATCTTGCGGGGCCCCTTCTACGGCTTGCCAGCATTGGTGAGCTGGACAGCTTTGAATGGCTGGACGCCCCCAGCGCCGCTGCCCGTGCCATGGCCCTTGAACAATTGGAGGACATCGGCGCCCTGACGGGAGGCAAAATAAGCCGGCTTGGCCACCGGCTTTCAGGATTGCCCATGTCGCCCCGGCTGGGGATGCTTTTACTTGCAGGCAAGGATCTTGGTGTTCCGGGGTTAGCCGCTGCCACCGCAGCGGTTCTTGAAGAGGGAGATCCCCGACCAAGGCGGGGGGGAGCGTACGGCCAGACACCAACACCTTCGCCCTCGGATTTGCTCGATATTCTCTTGGAACTGGAAGAGTTTGAGAGCGGGGGGCGAGCCAGCACCATTGCGGCCAACCGAGCAAAATGGGTGCTGAGGGCGCGAGACCAAGCATCTCGGCTGATTGGGGCGCTACCGGGCATGGAACCGGTTTGGGACAACGCTGAACCGCTGGGAAGGGCGCTGCTGGCGGCTTTTCCATCGCGTCTGGCTAGACGGCGTGAAACCAAATCGAACCGGGCCCTTCTGGCATCGGGCCGGGGAGCCAAGTTGGCCGACAGTTCAGCGGTGCGCGATGAGGAGCTTTTCATCGCCTTGGATTTGATGGATGCCCCCGGTGAAGCAACCATTCGGCTAGCCAGCGGAATTGACCGGTCGTGGTTAGCCCCGGAAGGTTTCCACTCTGAATTGGATATTCGTTTTGACGAAAAAACCAACCGGGTGGAAACTCGCAAACGGCTGGGGTGGCATGGCTTGGCTTTGGAAGAAACCGACCACCCGACACCCAGGGATGAAACAACCGGTGAACTCTTGGCGGAGGCGGCTTGGCAACGCAGAGAAACGGTATTTCCCAAAGAAGACACTCCAGCGGGCCAGTTTTTGGCCCGCTGGCGATGGCTTGCCACGGAAGCTCCAGGCCTGATCCCGGCACTGGATGAAGTCTTGGAGCGCTTGGTACTTTCCGGGTTGTGCCATGGCTTACGCGGCCTTGGAGAATTAGCCCAGGCAGATTGGCTTGGTGCTTTTGCTGGCCGGCTGAGCCATCAACAGTCCAAGGATCTGGATACCCATGCTCCGGAGCGGATGGGTTTACCCAGCGGAAACAGCGTGGCACTGAGCTATGAACCCGGACGGCCACCCGTATTGGCTGCCCGGATTCAGGAGCTTTTTGGCTGGAAGGAAACGCCTCGAATCGCCCAGGGTAAAGTGCGACTGCTCCTGCACCTTTTGGCCCCCAATTACCGTCCCCAGCAAGTGACGGATGACCTGGCCAGCTTTTGGAACAACACCTACCAGCAGGTGCGGAAGGATCTGCGCGGGAGATATCCGAAACACCCTTGGCCAGAAGATCCATGGACCGCTGTTGCCCCGCAGCGGAGAAAATAGGCCCGGCCCAACCACCCACCTTAGACGAATATCCACCGGCCCAACCGTTGCCTGGCTTAATCAGCAACCGAGTTGTCAAAGAAACCAGTCGGCAAGTAGCCGGACCAGACAAGGGCCTGCCTTGGCCCCAACCAGCCCACCTGCTGGCTTTTTGCCTTACAAGGTTCATTTTCACAGTTTGTACTGAGTTGTTGCGAGAGGTTTTTTTGAACTTTTTATATTTTCTTCAAATTATTTTACCGGTGAAAATTTGACAGTATGGCTGCGAATTGGCAGTTTTGTTCACTTGCAGATCTACCTGAACAATGGAGTGCTTGGGAGTAAGCAATTTTTCACTGCGCTTTTGAAAGTGTGCCAATTTGCGCGTGCCATTGCAGGTATTTTTGTTGAACTGTCAGAGAAGCGTGGGCAGGGCTTGTTGAAGGAAGGCAGACTATTGTGGGCAGTGGCACAGATTGAGGCAAGTTTTTCAGAACCAGTTTTTT
>CAIWHS010000379.1 GCA_903912515.1 uncultured Planctomycetaceae bacterium | reverse complement strand
CGAGCGCCATGGGCCAGATGGGTGAAGGCCTCGCGCAAAAAATCTCCTGACCGGGCACCAGGTGAAGTGGCTGGAACCAGGGCGCGCAGAAGGCCCCTTTCGTTAGCGGCCATCGCCGCACGGCAATCTTCATCGACCAAGCCGGCGGCCACGGAGCCATAGAGTCCCTGCTGCCAGGAGGGGCCAGACGGGCGGACCCAGTCGGTCGCCTTGGAATTCACCAATTTCAAGGCCACGGGATCGAGCAGCCCCTCAGACCCGGTGGTGAGAGTACCCCCCACCCGAACATTCCTTCCCAACTGGCGACGAACACGCATGGCGCCTTCATTCAGCCATGGAAGAATCAGATCCTCATAAAAAGCCTGCGAGTCTAGATAAAGGGCCGGATTAGCGCGGGATGCCTCGGCGGAAGCGTCGGGTTTCAGCTTTTGGCGGTCGAAAACACCCCAGCCTTGAACCCAATAATCTTGCAGGCGGGTGGTGGAGCGGTTTTTCACCAACCAATCCAGCCATAGTTTGTTGAGCAGCTTTTCGGGGGTTTGCTTTTGGTGGCTATCACGGGCCTTGGTGACTTCTTCTTCGAGATACAGCTTCACCCAATTTTGGAGATTCCAATCGTCGCCATGGTCGTACCATGCCACCTGCTCTAGCAGGCCCTCGCGTTTGAGTTGCAATTTGGCCGGCTCGATATTTCGGGCAAGGGGAGCGTTGTCTTGTGCGGCAATTCCTGACGATACCGGCTGGGGTGCCCCAACGGCTTTCAAATTTTCGCGCCATTTGGCGCCGCTATTACCCGGGTGCCAAGCCACCAACCCCAGCGCATTGTGCAGCTTGGCGTAGTTGAGCCCATAGTCCCCTTCAGCGCCTGCTGGCAGGTTGCCACCAAAGACCAAGGGCAGCGTTGGCTTCTTGCCTGGGGCTTTGCTGCTAGCCAAGGCTTTGAGGGCGCTTTCTTGTGCTGCCTCAGCAGCCATGGGTTTTTCATTCCAGGCAGAATAGGGTGGCAGAAAAGCGCGAATCGTCTTTTTTCCGCTGAGATTAATGACCATGCCCCCACCAGCCGGCCGGATCTCCACCTCAAAGGGCGCATCGGGCCCGTTGAAAACAGTCGTGCCTGAACTGCTGGTATCTGCCAAGGGAATCGATGCCCATTCGCTCCAGGCGTTGGCTTGCAACTGGCCTGTGGTGTTGTCCGCCCGAACCAGCAGGGGCCCAGTCGATGCGCCCCAAGGCTGACGGGTGAGGAGGTGAGTTGCCGACGGGCTGACCGGCTGGGCGGCCTGATGGCGAAAACGGGCCTCCCAGCGGGGAGCTTGCATATCGCGCACCAGATCAAGAATAGGATAACGCGGAGTTTGTTTAGCGTGATGAGCCCGCCAAGAGTCTTTCAGGTCGCGTGTGAGAAGAAGCAGGTCGACACTACGGGCAGTCATATCGGAGCGATTCACGCCTGATAGGGGCGAGGCAACCAGCTCGACTGTGGCTTGCCCCTCTTGCAACGCATCGAGTGTGAAAGCCTCTTCATAGAGGCCCATGGCCTCGGTGGTGTGAGAATGCTTGGCGTGTGGCTCCAGATCACCCGGAGCGTAGCGCTGGGCCCCTGCCGCGTTGAAATTTTTCTCATAGCAGGCACTTCCTTGGGTAACGCGTACCAAGAAAGGGGCACAGGTTCCCGGCACATGCTCATAGCGCACCCACAAGCGGTAGGCGCCTTTTTCTGGGATATGAATCTGCCCGCGGGCCAAACCGCCCTCGGAAGTGCCCAACAGGGCCACCCGCTCACCGGAAAGCGCGTGAGTAGCGCCGGTATCGACCAAAAGGTTGCCATGGCCCATGCGAACAGGCTCAAAACCGTCTAAAAGGAGCATTTGCTCGGCCTCTAGCACAACGCCGGGGGCCCTCTGGTAGGCGGAAGCCTTTTCTGGCAGGCCAAATTGGCCGTAAACCTTTGCAATGAATAAACTTGTGTCAATTCCGGCCAGTGCCGCGAAGCTACCCAAAACCGTTCCCATTAACAAACGCTTGCGCATGGCCCGTCCCTCCTGGATGGCAACAGCCTTCCATGCTGCCACAGTTTGTGCTTGCAGGGCAACCGGAGGTGGTATGGGAGCGGCTCACTCGTGCAAATGCACCTCCACCTCCTTGCGCTCCATGCCGGTGGCCAGGAAGGGTTGGCGCTTGTGGAGGCCGGCGAGCATGGCGAAGAGAAAGTCGGGAATTCTCTCGACCCGGGTGTTGTGCCACATTACTTGGTCGTTGTAATACTCGCGGGCCATGGCGATGCGGTTTTCGTTATCGGCTAGGCTATCCATCAAACTGGCATGGTTTTGGTTTGCGGTCAAATTGGGATACGATTCGCGCAGGGCAATCAGGGTGGAAGAAAGACCTTGAACACCCGTTGTGTCTGTCGCATCGGCTTGGGATCGAAGCAGGGCCAAGGCCTGCTGCACCTGTCGCTCGTGCCCCCTTGCTGCCTGCACACAGGCAACTAGCCCCGGAACGAGTTCGGCCCTGCGCTTCAGTTCGATATCGATGAGGGACCAAGCGCGCTGGGTACGGTTGCGCAGGTCCACCATGCTGTTGAACATCTGCCAAACATACATGACAAGTGCCATGCACCAGAAAGCCGCCAAGGCAGGCACGAATATCCAAGCGTTAAAACCTTGGGTTCCCGGCTTGTGCCCTGCAATCAGGTGCCAGGCAAGAACCCCGGCCGAGATGAGAACCGAACCCAACACCAAAAAGAATACCCGAGCCCAACGGTAACTTCCCAAAACCTGCTTCTCATTGCGAATCGTTATCAGGAACAAGGGTGCCGAGGGATCGGCCGCAATTTCAGGTGCAGGCAAATCGTCCCGAACGCGGGATTGGCCCACCACTACCACAGGCTCATGCAGTTGGATGGCCTGCTCGGTAAAACGACGACGCTGGGTGCTGTTAGCAATGATGCGATTGGGACCCAGACCAAAATACAAATCACTGTCGGTGCCGCATGTGACATTGAAAACCGTACGGGATTCGATTTTGGCACCCGCTGGACAAACCCGGACAGTGCCTGATTCATCGCGCAGGTAAAAAGGTATGGCACCACCGCCATCCGCAACCGTGGTCCAACCGGATTCCACTTTGGTTTTGGTCACCACATTTCCCTTGCTGTCGGTGGAAGTTTCTGTGACCAACCGGCGCCATTCCTCTTCTACCCGCCAAGCGTGTTGTACACAGAGCTTGTTTTCCATGTGGGTGGCCAACGGCTCCTCTGCCTCTGCGGTGCCTTCCACCTGCACCAAGCCAATGAACACGCCATGAGCCTTGGAAGTTGGTAGGTCTTCCATTAACCGTGCCAAACGCAACCGCCGGCGGTAAGCCAGAAGTGCTCCCAATGACCCTGCGATGGGCAACCCGGTGACGGGCCATTTCCACCAGGGTGATGGATCGGGAGACGGCTGCGGAGGCGCGGGCGGTGGTGGTGGATTTTGGGCCAGTACTTGGGGAAAAACGGTTTTCGCAACCGGTGCCTCAAACGCTGTCACCCACCATAACCTTTCGCCCACTCGAACCCGGCCAATTGGTTTCAGGCTTTCGGCCTCGCCCTTTTCGCCCCGCGGCATGGCCCGGCTCACCTCGAGGAAACCACTCGATTCGCCTGCGGTGAAAACAAAGCGGCCAAAGGGGTCGAAGCAAAAGGAACGGGGGGTCTTTTCAGTGGGATGATGGTTCACCGGGGTCAGCTTTTTCCCGGTCTCATCCACCCGGATTAGCGCCAGGCTGTCATGGCCACGGTTGGCCACCACCAGCATGCGCCCGCCACTGTGGATGGCAATTTCAGCGGTGCTATTTGGCCCCTGAAAACCTGCCGGCAGAGTCGATACAGTTGACCCATCGATCAGTTTCAAGCCATCCGGACCGGAACTGTAAGCGCTCACCGTCGAGGCTTGCTCATTGTTGATATAAGCGATGGGAAATTTGGGATGCCAGACGGCATGGCGAGGCCCGGTGTTGGCCGGCAGTTCGAGGCGGAGTTGGGCTAGCGGCTTGGCAGGCACCCCGCCTAGCTGGTAGCGAAACTGAAAAATGGCATTGGGGCCGGTATGCGGCACGACCAGCAATTCGCCTGGGTGGTCGAATGCAACAGCGTGAGCCTTTTCAAGAGTGGGGATTTCCCAAACCGCTTTTTCCGACAACGACCCGTCGTCCAGCACCTTGTGGGCGGAGATTTTGCCAGCCTCATAGTAAGCTGTAAGCAGGTACTGGCCATTTTTATCGAGGGCCAATTGGGCTGGATCTGCCCCAGCGTTCACGACGCGCAGCAAGGTGAGCTTGCCAGTGGCGCCATCTACTCGCAAACTGGCGAGCTGGCCGGTGGAACGCAAGGTAACAAACAGCGTTCGACCATCGGCCGATGCCAAAAGTGCGCCGGGTTCACCGGGCAGCAGCGACCGGGAAAGTTCAGTGAGGGAAGCCTTGGCCGGATCAAACCGATAGATCACCAAACTTTTGTCGCTGGCAGCGGAACAAACAACGAGCGTATCTGCCATGGAAGGGCAAAACGCCCCAGCCATAATAGCCAACAGCATCGCCAAGCAATTTTTTGACAGGGTCATCGGGATTTCCCCACCTAACCGCGCTGCTATCAGCCCACCCGCCTGCACGCGACCATCAAGTGGTGTAGTCGGCGTTGAGGCGGATGTACTCCTCGGTCAGGTCGCAAGTGTAAAAGGTGCAGTGCCCCGGCCCATTGCCCAGGGTGAGCGTGAAGGTGAGCTTACGGTTATTGCGCATGTGGGCACTGACAGCCTTGGCATTGAATTCGACGGGCTCACCCTTACGAAAAAGGGGTATTCCGTCCACCTCAAGGCAGACATCTTCCTCGCGGAAGGTCACGCCCGCATAACCTGCGGCCGAAACAATGCGGCCCCAGTTGGGGTCGGCACCATGGACAGCCGTTTTCACCAAGGCGCTCTCGGCGACGCGACGGGCTACCGTGCGGGCAGCCTGCTCATCGATTGCCCCCTTGATCTCCAAAATCACCAAATGTCCCGCCCCCTCGGCATCCTCGGCGATGGCGCGGGACAGATCACGGCAAACCTCTTCTAATGCCTGATTGAAGGCATGCAAGGTGGCATCATCGACCGGGCCGGCGTTAGGCAGCCAGGCCAGGCCATTGGCTAAAACCAGAACGGTATCGTTGGTGCTGGTGTGGCCTTCCACCGAAACGCAGTGGAAACTGCGATCCACCGCCATGACCAGAGCCGGCTTCAATTGATCATGGTTCAGCGGGGCATCGGTGAACACACACGCCAGCATGGTTGCCATGTTGGGGCCGATCATGGCGGCACCCTTGGCCACGCCCGTCAGGGTGATGGCTCCCTTGGCATGTTCGATGCGGCGGGAGGCCACCTTGATGCGGGTATCGGTGGTCATGATGGACTCGGCGGCATGGGCCAAGCCCTCTGCGGTGGGTGCGAGGTTGTCGCCCGCTGTGTTGATGCCAGCGCGTACCCGGTCCATGGGCAGCTTGCGGCCAATCACGCCGGTGCTTGCCACCAAAAAAGATCCCTTGGTTTTTCCAGCGGCTTTTGCGGCCAGGTCGAGCATCTCCGCAGCGTCGGCCATGCCCTGGGCGCCGGTGCAGGCGTTGGCGTTGCCTGAGCAGATGACCACACCTTGGAAGCCCTTGCCACCGCTTTGGGCAATGGCTGTGCGGCTGATCTTGACCGGTGCGGCGTGGACCAGGTTGGTGGTGAAGACGCCGGCGGCACTGGCCGGAGCGTCGGAAACGAACAACGCCATGTCGCGCCGGCCCTTGTCGCCGCGCATGCCGCAAGCTTCACCGGCAAAATTCCACCCTTTAGCCAGATGCCAAAGTGGGTTTGGAGCCACAGCCGCCTTTTCCGTCATCGCTTTCATTCCTGTTTTTTGGCGCCCCAAGCAAACGGGCCTCCACCTGGGAGGCCCGTGCTGATGCTAAAAGTATCATAAAAACATTGTCAGATGACCATGGCGTGGTAGCCACAATCGACATAAAGAATTTGGCCCGTCACCGCCGAGGCCAGCGGACTGCAAAGGTACAGAACGCTGTTGGAGACATCGTCGGCTCCAATGGGCCGGCGCAAAGGCGAGTGTTCGGCGGCGTGCTCGATCAGACGATCGAATTCCTTGTTGATCGCACGCGCGGCACGGCTGCCATAGGGACCGGCAGAAATCAGGTTCACGCGGACATTTTTGTCACCCACGAACCAAGCCAGTTGCTTGGCATCCATCTGCAGGGCCGCCTTGCAAGTGCCCATGCCGCCGCCATAGTGCGGCACCACGCGTTCGCCAGCGATGTAGGTGAGGCCGACCACACTAGCGCCGCCGGGGCGGTTGGCCATGTAAGGCGCAGCGGCGCGGGTGAGGCTGACCAGCGAGTAGGCACTGATGCCCATGGCCTCGCTGTAGCCCTTGCGACTGGTTTCAATCAGCGGCTTGGTGATCTCGCGGCTGAAGGCAACCGAGTGGATGAGGATATCAATGGCGCCGTATTCCTTGCCCACGGCATCTACCGTTTCCTGGATGGCGTACTGGGGGTATTTGGAATAGCGACGGTCGTTCCGCACCTCATCGGGCACATCGGCCATGGTGTCGTAGCTGACATCGCAAGGGTACAGCTTCTCGGGCTTGAATTCACCGCCGTTGCACAGTTTGCGTGCTTCGACATCATCGGGCTTGTCGCTGCGTAAGAGCCCCTCGACAATTCCCAGCATGCGTGGATGGCATGCAAGAACCACCTTGGCCCCGGCGGCCTGAAGCTTTTTGGAGATGAACCAAGCGAAGCTGAGGTTATCACCCACGCCGGTGACGAGAGCCACTTTGCCGTTCAAGTCGATGGAAATCATGTTCGGTCCTGTGTTGCGCCTGAAAAGTTCCACGCTGGAAAAGAGAAAGGTTTTTGTCGCATTTTGCGGCAATCACCCACTCCTTCTTACCTTTCGTCTAGAAACCTACAGGCTTGGGATCAAGGGGAACTTGCACAAATATTGCCCAAACTGCCCATATTTTGATATTTGGCTGAAACCTTGTGCTGAATTCAGGTAGATCCTTCGTCGATGCGGGGCAACTTTGCCTCGCTTGAATGTCTCCAGCCGCCCAGGCGCTGCAAATGCGCGGGGGCGGCTGGGGCGTAGGGGGAGCAGATCAGGGAATGCCCAAATGGCGGTCTGTGGCGTCCCTCAATCTGCCTCTCCAAGGGTTGGTAGCCCTGTCAGGGGCTTGGTGGATTATTTTCGGTTAGAGAGCAACAGTAGGGTGTTGTCCACTTCGAGTCGGACATTGGCATCACCATCGGCACGGCTAGCCTGCAGGGTTTGAATTGCCTCTGGTGCCTTGCAACCCATTTGGCCCAAAGTTCGTGCTGCCGCTGCGCGCACCGCTGGGGCTGGATCGCTTGCCAGACATTTCACCACGGCTCCCACCACCTGGTTCGAGGAAGAGAGCTGAGGCTTGGCTAGCATGTCTAGCGCCGCTTCACGCTCTGAGGGCAGCAGCGAATCGCGCAGAAGATTCAGAGGCACTTCCACCTGATGACCTGGAGCCCGGCTAACCGGTGTACCCATCACGCCGCCTGGGGCCAGTTGCAATGCACCTGGATTGTTCACCACGGGGGCGCCTGGCATCATGCCGGGAGCAGCCATGCCAGAAGGCATCATTCCTGGCGGCATCATGCCCGGAGGCAACATTCCAGG
>CAIWHS010000378.1 GCA_903912515.1 uncultured Planctomycetaceae bacterium | reverse complement strand
TAAATAAGCTCATTGCCAAGACTCCTCATTAACATATATAATACATTAGTACCCGTTCACGGTCAGTAGTCGGAATTTCGTTGACTTGGCTGGTAGGAATAAGCGATACCAGCTGGCATGAAACCACCCGATCTTCCGACCATTCCTGAAAAGGATTTCGAAACCCTTCCCCAGTGGGCCAAAGACTATTTTGTTGTTCTTCGTGCCACTTGCGAGATGTGGAAGGCTATCGCCCTCCGTCAGGAAGCGGAAATCCTTGAGCTTAAAGCCGAGATCAAGGCACTTAAGGAAGAGAACGCAAAACTGCGTGAGCGTGTTGCCCAACTGGAAGCCCAGCTCCGGCAGAACTCCAATAACAGTTCGAAACCACCCTCTTCGGATCCTTTGCATTTGGCCGCAAAAAGGTTGCAAGACAAAATCCGCTCAGGCAAGAAGCGAGGCGGTCAGCCAGGACATGGGAAACACGAGCAAAAGGTCATTCCGACAGAAGATGTTCGGCAGGTGGTCCCCGAGCGCTGCAAGGATTGTCAGGCTCCCTTGTCAGGCATCGACCCGGAACCACGCCTTCATCAACACATTGAGATTCCCCAGATCCAGCCTGATGTCACCCATTTCCTTTTGCATCAATTGACCTGCTCGGGTTGTGGCGCAGTTACCAGAGGTCATGTCCCGGCAGGGAACCGAAGTAGTTTTGGGCCGAGACTGGAAGCCCTGGTAAGCCACCTGACTGGTTTTTACCGGTTCTCCAAACGCAAGATTGTTGGACTGCTTGATGAGGTCCTCGGGATCCCCATCAGTCTGGGTATGGTGTGCAAACTTCAGGCACGGACCACCCGTGCCCTTGAAGCGGGCATGGCTGAGATTGATGGCAGGATCATGAACTCGGCAGAGCCCAAAAATGTGGATGAAACCGGACAGAGGGTTTGCGGAAAACTGCAGTTTGCATGGGTGGCAAGTTCCCCTTCGGCGGTAAAGATCGGAATCGGTCCAAGGTCGATGGACAGTTTTGAAAAGCTTGTTGGTCAAAACCAGGGTGTCATCACCTCGGACAGGTTCCCGGTGTATCAACACCTGGAACCGGAACGCTGGCAGATCTGCTGGTCACATTTAACAAGGGATTTTCAGGCGGCGGTAGAAGAGCGCAACGAAACATCGGCAACAGCAAATGGCCTGAAACAAATCGCAAAAAGGATGTTCAGTTCCTGGAACAGCGTGCGGGACGGGACCCGATCCCGAATGGCATTTGTTCAAAACAGCCTTGGCAGGATCCGATCCCAATTCCGCAAAGCATTGGAACAGGGAGCACAGTTTGGAAAACGCAAGCTGGCAACCTTGTCCAGGTTCCTGTTAAGCCATTGGACCTCCCTTTGGAGGTATGCCCATGTGGAAGGGGTGGAACCGACGAACAATGAGGCGGAAAGGCAACTTCGGGAATTGGTAATCTACCGGAAGATCAGTCTCTGCATTCAGTCCGCCATAGGCCAACGGTTTGTGGAGTCGATCTTTTCGGTGATCGCCACCTGCAAATTGCACAAGATCAGGCCGCTTGAGTATCTCGGGGCTTGCATTGAATCGTTCAGGCTCAAGCTGCCCGCACCTGTCCTGATCCCGGGATAAGGCGATTTAACTGATTCCTATACAAGCTGGTTTGCCCGTGAACGGGTACCCAAGGTCCATATGAAGATTTGATAAATTTTTTTTCCAAGGCCGCCCCAAGGGGGACCCATCGATTTTTAATTCCCTCTTAGCGCCTGTGATTCCACGAAAAAAGGGAATACCGCTCCCGGATCAGGCTCTGAACACGGACCGGATCCGGGGCGGTTCCATTCTCCAAAG
>CAIWHS010000377.1 GCA_903912515.1 uncultured Planctomycetaceae bacterium | reverse complement strand
CTGGAAAATGGTCCGTTTTGATCTGCCAGAAACCGTGCCCATGCGATTTTTTGTCTTGCCTGAAGCGTTTGACGACAAAGGCGAAATTCTCAAGCCAACCCAGGAGCAACTCGATCAAATCAAAAAGGGTGGTATCGCCGGTAAGGCATCTCAATTGCGCCCGGGCATGGTGGTGCGGGTTAGCCAGGTGCAAGATGGTGCCAGAATGGTTGTGGACAAGGTGGATGTTTTGCGCGAGGTGAGCCTGAACCTGCCGGGCCTTAATGAGAAGTCGAAGACACCGCAGCCTGCTCCGTCGAAGGGGAAGAGCTAATACCCCCCTCGTTGAACTCACCCTCCCACCGCGCCATCACCACGGTTGCCAGGCAATTTCCTACTAAATTGATGCTGGTTCGCGCCATATCCATGAAGGCATCGACCCCCAAAATGGTGCCCACAGCCGCCAAGGCCAAGGTCAATTGCGCATGGTCCATGACTCCCCTGCCTTCCAGGTAGGCTCCAAAGCTCACCAAGGTTCCTGACAGGATGACCAGCGAGGCTCTTGGCACAGCGGCCACACCTTTGCTGGTCAGCATGAGCATGAGCATCATCAGCAACTGATCACCAAAGGCAAGCTCCACCCCGGCCGCTTGGAAGCAAAAAATGCTGGCGACAGCCAAGTACAGGGTGGAGCCATCCAAATTGAACGAATAGCCGGTTGGCAGCACAAACGCCACGATCCTTCGCGGCACCCCGAATGCCTCCAGATTTTGCATCGCTTTGGGTAGGGCCGCCTCGCTGGATGCACTTGAAAATGCCAACAGTGCGGGCTCACGGATCACTTTCCAAAAACCCGCCATGGGTATGCGAAAGATCAGCATGACGGGTAGCAAAACCAGCAAGCAGAAGACCGCCAACGCGGCGTAAAGAGTTGCCACCAAAAGGGCAAGGTTGCCCAATACCTCGGGCCCGCTTTTGGCTACCGTGTAAGCGATTGCCGCTCCGATGGCGATTGGGGCGTAAAGCATCACAAGACCGGTGAATTTGAACATCACCTGGGCCACCGCCTCGAGAAACTCAAGAATGGGCACCCGGTATTTTTCCGGGGTTTGCACCAGAGCGATTGCAAAGATGACCGCCCAGATGACCAATTGCAGCACTTCGTTTTTGGCTGCCGCCTCCACGACGCTGGCCGGGAAGACATGCTCCAAGAAACTGTCGACCGAGGCCTGCTTGCCCGCGAACTCTTGGGCTTTTTCCGCCCCAGTCTTGGTGGTATCGATTCCCACCCCGGGCCTAGCCAGATTGACCGCCCCCAAGCCAATGAACAGGGCGATGGTTGTCACCACCTCGAAGTAAACGAACGCCTTCACCGCCAGCCGGCCCATTTGGCGCAGGTCTTCGCAATGCCCGGCTATTCCCACCACCAGTGTAGAAAACAACAACGGCGCGATCAGAGATTTGATCAGCCGCATGAAGATGGTGCTGGAGAGCGGATTGAGGTGAACACTGATAGCGGGCAAAAACAAACCCAGCAACAGGCCCATCACCATGGCCACCAAAATCCACTGACTGAGGTTGGTGCGCTTCAACAGTTGCCACATGGTTTGGTTCCGTCCCGCTTTTTATCTCAGTTGAGAGTATACCTTGAACCTCACACCTTTTTGCGTCTGGTTTCCAATTCCGCCAAAACGCCGTTGAGGTCGAGGGTGTTGGCCAACTGGGCAGGACGAACCCATCCACGCCTGGCCACCTCGACACCGTAAATGGTGTTTGCCAGTTCATCGGCAGCATGGGCATCGGGGTTGGTCACCAGCTTCACGCCTATTTCACGGGCACGCCTGCAGTGGACCCAGTCCAAGTCTAGACGCATGGGGTTTGCGTTGATCTCAACCCACTTGTCGTGCTTCTTTGCAGCTTGAAGCACCGCCTCGAGATCGACCGCGTAGGCTTCCCGCCTGAGCAACAACCTGCCGGTGGGATGGCCCAGCATGGTCACAAAAGGATTTTCAAGGGCCTTCACAATACGGGCGGTCATTTCTTCCCGTGGCTGGTTGAAGTGCGTGTGGACGCTAGCCACCACATAGTCAAAACCTGCCAACAAGTTGTCATCGAAATCAAGCGAACCATCGGCCAGAATGTCCACCTCTGACCCCTTGAGGATACGGAAATCGTGCCATTTTTTGTTGAGGCGGTCGATCTCGCGCCACTGATCGCGCACACGCTCTGGACTGAGGCCGTTGGCAATGGTGAGAGATTGCGAATGATCGCCAATCCCAAGCCATTTGTAGCCCAAAGCCCGCGCAGCGTCGGCCATTTCTTCCAGCGTGTTGGCGCCGTCGCTGGCCACCGTGTGGTTGTGGAAAACACCCATGACCTGGTCGATATTTACCAACTCGGGTAACTTATGATCGATGGCAGCCTGAACCTCGCCGGTATTTTCGCGCAGTTCGGGCTGGACATAGTCCAAACCCAAGGCTTTGTAGAGTGCAGGTTCATCGCTGCACCTTTTGTTGCCCGCATCTCCCTCGAGGCCATATTCGTTTAGCTTGAAACCCAAAGCTTGGGCCCGCTGGCGCAACGCGACATTGTGCTCCTTGCTGCCGGTGAAATAGTTGAGTGCGTAGGGAAAGGCTTGGGTGGAAACCACGCGCAAGTCGGCATTGATGCGGAGGGCGCGGGTTCCCTCACCCAGCCTGGCGACCACGCTGGCCTTGGTATCTCCCTGGCCGACCACCCTCTCCACCCCTTTGAGCTTGGTGAACGCCTCCAGAATGGATGTTGCCTTTTGGGTGTCGGCCACGGTGGCCACAATATCGATGTCTTTGACCGTTTCGCGACGGCGCCTGAGGCTGCCAGCCAATTCGGCATGCTCGACGCCTTTCATGGCGCGCACCGCAGCCACCAGCGGTTCGGCCACTGCCATGGCTTGGTCGAGGCGAACTCGCTCGCTCGATAATTCGACAAACGCCAAACCCTCGAGAATTTTGGCTTGGGTCTTGTCGCCAAAACCTTTCAGTGCGGCAACCTTGCCCGATTCACACGCATCCTTCAATTTGGCGAGTGTATCGATCGCCAATTCGAGGTGCATGGCCCGGACCTTTTTGGGGCCCACTCCGGGAATGCGCAGCATCAATATCAACCCGGGCGGGGTTTTTTCGCGTAGGTCATCGAGTTGCTTGCAGGTGCCGGTTTGGACCAACTGGGAGACCGTGTCTTTCAGCGTTTTTCCCAAACCGGGCACCGAGTCGAGGGAGCCCGCCTCGACTTTGCCGGCGACACTGTCTGGCAAGGTTTCAATGGTGCGGGCAGCGCGGGCAAATGCCCCCGAGCGAAAGCTGTCCTCACCTGCCAATTCCATCAGCGTGCAAATCTCATTGAGAAGCGAGGCAAGCTGTGCGTTTTCCATTGCGGCATATCTCCATCAGGCAGGTCAAATTTGGAGGAAATCAATCCTTTGCTGAACCACTGACTGCTTTTGGTAGTTCAAGGCAGGCGATTTCATCGCCGTTGCGAACAAAAATTTTCCCATAGGCGATAACAGGGTGGTTCCAGGTTTTTCCCTCAAGGACCTTCAGTTTGGACAGCTCTCGGTGGGCCCCCGGTTTCGCCTCAACCAAGGCCAATTCGCCTTTTTCTGTGAGAATAACCAGCAAGCCTTGCTTTGCCAGCAGTAGGACCTGTCCGCTGCCATATCCCCTGGCTTTCCAGCGGACATCGCCGGTTTTCAGTTCAACGCAGACAAACATGCTGGCATCGTATCCATAGGCATGGCCACCATGAACAACCATGTCGTTGTAGTAGGGCTTGAATTTGGTGGTGCGCCAGACCTCGGTCACTGCCCAGGAATCACCATCGCGGGCGACTTTTATGCGCTGGGTCCCCACCCCCAAACCGGCACCGATGATCAAATCAGTTCCATCCACTAAAGCGGGTTGGATGCAGCGAACAACACCATTTGTATCCCACGGGCTTTCCCAGAGTAGTTTTCCTGTTTCGGGTTGGTAGGCTGCGGTTCCGGTGTCTGTGACCATGATCAATTGGTCAACCCCCAGAATGTTGAGGAGTTGGGTGGAGCAATAACTCAGCTCGGGTTTTGTTTGGCGCGAGGAGGTCCATAGGAGTTCACCAGTATCGGCATTGTAACCGGCCAAGGTTTTGTCTTTGGCCCCAGCGAACACAGAGACAATCCCTTTGTGGATCATGGGGGAGCCTGAAAATCCCCATTGGGGTGGCTCGGCGCCCGTGTCGGTACGGATGTCACGGGTCCACGCGGGTTGGCCATTGAAAGCGTCCAAACAAACAAGGTGACCGCTTGCCCCTTGGGCATAGATTTTTCCATTACGGAATGTGGGGGTTGCCCGGGGCCCGGGGCCGGCAATGGGCTCGGTGAAACGGGTGGGAACGGGATAATTCCAGAGTTCGTTTCCGGTGATGGTGTCGTAGCAGACGACGGACTCATTTTCGCCGCGCTGCTCCTGAGTGAAAAGTTGTTTGCCAACGACTGCGAAGGAGGACCAACCAGGCCCTATCCGATGCTTCCAGAGTGTTTTTGGCGGATTTGCTTTCCAATCGGTTGCGATTTCGACATCGCGCACGACATTGTCATGGCTGATGCCACGAAATTCTGGCCAATCACCCTGGCCCGCCTTGTAATCGGCTGGTTTTTCCTGAAGGGTGCCGGACCCCGCCCGGACCTTGGACTTTTCGACCTCGGCCAGAAGTTGGCTCTCGGAAGTGGGTTTCATGGCCCATTCGTACTCAGGGACAAAATCTCCATCGATACCTTTGATACGAACGAGGGTAAATAAGCCGAATCCAAGAGCAATAGCCACTAACAATCCAATCAGTCGGGGTTTCCAGTTCATGGAGGTTGTCAGCAACACCCACCCCAGCCATGCCGAGACACCGACTGGTATGGCCGCAAAAAGGTACAGCATGCCATTGGCACCATGTGGAACGGTCAGGATTGTTGCCGCGAGCAGAAAAAGACCCGGGACCATCAAGCGGTCGCGCCAAGGCAGGCGGGTGAACCCGATCCACCAAACCATGGTGGCCAAGGCTGCCAGCATGGGTGCCCCCACGGCACGAACCATGAAAGGAATAAAACCACCCATGAAAGGAATGAAACCACCTTCTTCCATCAGGTAAGTGGAGCCTATGAGAGCCCACATGCATCCAAGAATCAGAGCAGCCGGGATTGCGGCTACGGACTTGGTGGCGGTATTTGCTAATTCTGCTGAAACGGATGTCGACATTCTTTGCCCTTTAAACACTGGAAAAGCCTGAAATATTGGGCTTACTTTACTTTGAGCTTAACCTGCTGTCAGGGCTTGGTGGCCCCAGCTTTTTTTGGTTCCTGCTGCGACTTCAGGCTTGCAATCAGCACCTCGGAGAGTTTTGAAAGCATTTTCAATGCTGCATTATCGGGCGACCAGTCGGGTGGAACTGTCATGTCATCGAGCGTGATTGCGAGGGCGAATTTTTCCTTCCCCACCGTGATGATGCCCACATCGCTACGCAAGCGGTCGAGGGCTCCGGGTTTGTTGGCAACGCTGGCGCCCCGCATGTTACGACCGATGCCGTCCTTGTATTGCTGGCGCCCCATGAGGGCCAAAATCTGTTTACTATCTTCGGGGCTGATGATTTCACCTTGGGCTAGGCGGGTAAGTAGGTTCACCATCTCATAGGGAGTTGTGACGCCTATGCCATAGGTGCTGCCATCTGCCCTCTTGTTCCAATCAGCTGAGCGGGCCTTGCTGACAACCTCACCGCCGATCCAGGCCAGTGACCGGGTTTTGGGCAGTTGCAGCTTATCCATCCATGCATTGACCTTATCGATACCCATTCTTTCGAGAATGAGATTGGTGGCGATGTTGTCACTCACCACCACCATGAGCTTGGAGGCTTCTCGCAAGGTTAGGGAATGGCCATCGTCCATTTCCAGCAGAATACCGGCACCTTGTGCCCGGGTCTTCTTGGTAACTACCAGTTTTTCTTCCCAGCTTAGTCGCCCTTCCTTCACTTCCCCATGAAGTGCCACCAAGATGGGTAGCTTGATGGTGCTGGCAGTTCGCACTCTCTCATCGCCTGCTAGGTTGAAGGTTATGCCTTTATTCAGGTTGCAGGCTGCGATCCAGACTTTGCCGGGGAAATTCTTTATTTCTCTTTCTATCTCTAGCCTTAAATCAACATCGGATTGTATCTGGGCAGTTTGGACACAAATAAGCAAGATGGAGGCGATGGCCAACATGGTTAAACCCTTTACGGATAAGGCTTTACAAAACCGACAGGAAAGCCGGATGGGCGGTAAAACTTTTTAAAACAACCATGCGTTTTGGTGCCTAGTTTGAGAGGTAGAGTTTGACTGGAATCAGGGTTTTTTCTATAAAAAAAGCTATTAGTTTGTACTTTTCTTCAAGCAGTCATCATCCTAGAGGCTTGGGCTGGCACCATCATGGCCAAGAAAAACGAACCGGCCGCGGCGGCTTCTGTACCCCCCAGCGGTGGGGCCAAGTCATTGGCCCAACTGAAAGTGGTTCGGGACAAGATTGACAAGCTTGACCAGCAGATCATCAAGCTGGTGAATGAGCGTGCTGCCCATGCGGGGGAGATTGGCCGTCTGAAGACTGCGTCAGGTGAGGAAGTTTTTTCACCCGCACGCGAGGAGCAGGTTCTCAAGCATGTCCTTGAGATGCACCAGGAATCTGGTGGTCCACTTGATTCAACGACCGTGCGGGCCATTTTCCGTGAAATCATGTCTGGTTCCCGTGCGCTGCAAAAGGTTTTGAAGGTGGCGTATTTGGGGCCAGAGTTTTCCTTCAGCCATTTGGCCGCAATCGAGCGATTTGGCCAGGCAGTGGACTTGGTTGGTGTTGGAAGCATTGCGACGGTTTTCGAAGAAGTGAACCGTGGCCACTGCGACTTTGGCGTGGTGCCTGTGGAAAACTCGACAGATGGCAGGGTTGCCGACACCTTGGACATGTTCGTGACCATGCCGCAATTGACGATTTGCAGCGAGGTTCGGCTGCAGGTGCATCATCACCTGATGGCCTTGTGCGACCAACAGGATATTCGGCGGATTTACAGCAAGCCGCAGGCATTATCCCAATGCCGGAACTGGCTAAGCAAGAATGTGCCGCACGCCAAGCAGATTGAGGTTTCGAGCACGGCCACAGCGGCCGAATTGGCCCAGCGTGAGCCGGGAGCCGCGGCAGTTGCCAGCCGTCAGGCGGCGACACGACATGGCTTGCGTTTGTTGTTTTCAGACATCGAGGACTACCCGGACAACGAAACCCGTTTCGCTGTGATTGGCCGGCACAAATGCGCCAGGACCGGGCATGATAAAACCAGTGTGGTATTCAAGGTTTCGAACACGCCTGGCGCCCTTGTTGACGCTCTGGACATATTCAAGAGCGGCAAAATCAACTTGAGCTGGATTGAGTCCTTCCCGGCCCGCGCTGGCCGTACTGAAAAACTTGAGTACCTTTTCTTCGCAGACCTTGAAGGTCACCAAGAAGATCCCAAGGTGGCGAAAGCCTTGAAGACTCTGGCTGACACGGCCAAGGAAATGCGCATTCTTGGTTCCTACCCAATTTCTCCCCTTCCCGCCTGAATTTCTTCAGCCCGCCCAACCTGCGGGTTCACTCTGGAAACGCCCATGATTATTGTTCTTGAAGCCACGGCTACCCCGCAACAGATTGACGACATTTTGGGTCGCATCAAGGAACTTGGGCTGCGCTCCCACCGTAGCGACGGTGAAGAGCGAACCATCATCGGCGTGATAGGCGATGAGGAGAAGCTGCAAACCGAGCCACTGCAGGCGATGCCTGGCGTGGAGAAGGTTTTGCCCATTTTGAAGCCATTCAAACTTGCCAGCCGCCAGATGCACCCTGGGGACACCGTGGTTGAGGTGAAGGCAGGGGACAACGGGCCAGTGGTGAAGATCGGTGGCGGGCATCTGGCGATGATAGCCGGGCCTTGTGCGATTGAGGGTGAGGAAATCCTGACCGAGATTGCGAAGACCGTTCACGCCTCGGGTGCCAATATCCTTCGCGGTGGCGCGTTCAAACCACGGACCAGCCCTTACAGTTTTCAAGGGATGGGCGAGCCTGGCCTGCGCATTTTGCGGGATGTGGGCCACTCCCTTGGAATGCCAGTGGTCACCGAGGTGATGGACCCCCGTCAGGTAGCCTTGGTGGAAAAGTATTCGGACATGTTCCAAATTGGCGCGCGAAACATGCAGAACTTTGATCTGCTGCGCGAAGTGGGCATGTGCCGCAAGCCGGTGCTGCTGAAGCGGGGCATGTCGGCCACGGTGAAAGACCTGCTGCTTTCAGCCGAGTATGTGCTGAGCGAGGGGAACCTGAATGTGGTTCTGTGCGAGCGTGGCGTACGAACATTTGAAGACAGCACAAGGAACATGATCGACTTGGCGGCCATTCCAAATGTTCAGGGCCAAAGTCATTTGCCGATCATTGCCGACCCCAGCCACGCAACAGGGCGCCCAGACCTGATTCCGGCCATGTCCCGCGCTGCGCTTGCAGCCGGCGCGGACGGTGTGCATGTGGAAGTGCACAGTGCTCCTGAAAAAGCATTTTCGGATGGGCCTCAGGCATTGAGGCCACCACAATTTGCCGCATTGATGAAACAACTGCGCGAGCTGGCCAGCCTGATGGGTCGCAGTTTTAACACCACCACGGCAGCCTGAACCCAGGGCCTGCTGATTGACTAGCACCTTTTTTGGAGAGATTTGATGCGCGGAAAATTTGTGGCCGGCAACTGGAAAATGAACACCGACTTGGCAAGCGGGCTGGCATTGGCAAAGTCATTGGTAGGTGGGATAGCGGCAGACGGGGCGATTAGTGCTGGCCTTGCCTCGGGTAAGCTGCGCACGGCGGTGTGCCCACCATTTCCCTACATTTCCGCAATAGCCGAGGCCATCAAGGGTTCGAAGGTGGAGCTTGGGGCGCAAAATTGCTACATGGAAAAGCCAGGTGCTTTTACCGGCGAGGTGGCAGCGGCCATGTTGAAGGACATTGGTTGTGGCCTTGTGATCCTTGGCCACTCGGAACGCCGTCACAAAATGGGCGAGACCGATTCCCAGATCAAGGCGAAGCTGTTGGTAGCGCAAGGCGCAGGGCTCGAAGTGATTCTTTGCCTAGGCGAGACATTGACCGAGCGTCAGGCAGAAAAGACCTTTGCGGTGCTGGCTGGGCAAATTGTTGGGGCACTTGGCGGTCTGCCTGTTGAAGCCTTGGACAAGCTAGTGATCGCTTATGAACCCGTATGGGCTATCGGGACCGGTGTGAACGCCACACCGGGCCAAGCCCAGGAAGCTCACGCCTTTATCCGCAGTGAATTGGCCAAGCATTTTGGCAAAGCGGCCGCAGACAAGATGATCATCCAGTACGGCGGTAGCCTGACTGCCGAAAACGCCAACGAAATCCTGTCGCAACCCGATGTGGATGGCGGCTTGGTGGGTGGTGCCAGTCTGGATGCTAAGAAATTCCTGCCCATCCTTCAGGCGGCAGTGGCCTAAGCGGGCGAAATGGCCCGAAAAGGCATTTCATCTGGCGCTGAATAGAAATTTTGGCCTAACCTGTCGGGCATTAAAGAGCCAGGTTTCTCTAGAACGGATTCAATCAGGAGATGACTGATGCTGGTAAACCTGCTTTTGACATGCTTTTTGGCGGCTTTTGCGGCTCAAGAAAAACCGGCGGCCCAGCCCAAGCTTGACCCCGAGCGGGCCAAGGCGATGACCACCATTTTCATGGATCTGCAAAAGGTGCAGATGGAAAAGCTGATTCCAGCCATGAAGTCGGCGAAGAACCCCGAAGATGCCAAGAAGATCGCCCTTGAAATTCTTGGGCCTTACCCGGCCAAGCTGATCAAGCTAGGCATGGACAAACCGACCGACCCGGTTGCTTTTGAGTGTTTCATGGGCGCGATTGGATTGTCCAGCCAAATCGACGACAACAAAACGCAAACGCAAGCAGTGGACCTGCTATTCACCCACCATAAAGAAAGTGACCGGCTGGGAATCTTCTGTCAAATGCTGGCAGGAGGAGCGATGGCCGACCCCGAGAAGATGCTGGAGCGGATTGAAAAAGATTCGACCAACATCTCGGTGAAGGGCCAGGCAGCCATGGCATTGGCCACTTTTTACAACGACCTTGCTGAAAACGCCGGGGTGCCCGCTGACAAGAAGAAGGAAGCATCGGCCAAAGCTGATGCGGCCTTTGCCCGTGTTTTGAAAGACTATGCCAAAGAAAAGGATTTGGACGGTAACAGTCTGGGTGAAGCGGCGGCAGCGCTTTCGAGCCTGAGCGTTGGCAAATTGGCACCCGATGCCACCGCCAAAGACCTGGAAGGCAAGGGCGTGAAGCTTAGCGACCACAAGGGCAAGGTGGTGGTATTGGACATTTGGGCCACCTGGTGCGGGCCTTGCAAAGCCATGATTCCCCATGAGCGGAAGATGGTGGAGAAGTTTAAAGGCAAGCCATTTGTCCTTGTCTCTGTCAGCGGCGACGAGAAACCCGAGACTGTGAAGGAATTCCTGAAAAAGGAGCCGATGCCCTGGACACACTGGTTTGCTGGCAACGAGCCAGATAGCATGTTGCGCAAATGGAATGTGCGTTTTTTCCCGTCGATTTATGTGATCGATAGCAAGGGAGTGATTCGCTACAAGCATGTGCGCGAAGACGAGCTTGAAAAAGCTGTCTCGGAACTACTCAACGAGATCAAGAATTAACCGACGCGCGGGACCACAGGCACCGCGGTCTTTTAAGTGGGAGTATCCGATGGCCAAGGACAAGAAACCAAAACCCGCCAAGAAAGTTACCAAGCTTGGGCGAATTGGCATGCGCACAGCCGAGGCCTTGGTGGAGGGGGAGTTGGACTATTTGTGTGCTGAGCCTGAGATTGTCATTGGCGAGCTGGATGGGCCGGTTGGCACAGCGATGGCCACGCTTGTGGGCAGCCAAGTGCAGGGCCACACCAAGGTGTTCGCCATCCTGAACTCGGATGCCCAAGTGAAACCCGCAACGCTGATGGTGAGCAAAGTCACCGTCACCAACAGCCGTTACACCAACATTTTGATGGGCACCGTGCAGGCTGGTATCGCCCATGGAGTGCTGGATGCGGTGCGAGCGGGGGACATTCCAAAGGCCATGGCGGAAAAGCTTGGCATCATCTATTCGGTCTGGCTGGATCCGAATATTTTGAAAGTGCCCGCAGGCAAGGTCGACCATGAGGCGCTGTTCCAAGTGAACCGTGAGGCCACCAGCAAGGTGATCCGCAAGGCTATGCGTGGCGAGCCCTCGATTGACTGGCTGCTTGCCAACCAAGAAAAAGTAGACCATTACTTTTATCAATTGGGTAAGGACGGCCAGTTTTAGTAACGGGCCAGGCTGCCAAACACACGGCGCCATGGGGCCGGGCCTTTTTGGCACGCAACTCCACGCTTTTCGCCCAACGTTGCCCCATTCTTAGCACCGGCAAAGACCAAAGATTGCTTTTACTCACCAAGTTGTCAAAGAACCGGGGGCCCAAATTTAGAATTGGCCGACGAGACGCCTGGTGGCCAAGCAGGCGGCTGCATCGGTTGCCCCATTCCTGCCTTTGATTTTGTCTGCCTGGTATGAATCCGTACGAGAGCTTTTTTTAAAATATTTTCGGATGGGAGAGTGTGCTCTTTGGCATTCATCGCAAAGCTTTTGCAAATAAATATTTATGGCCGATTGGCAAATAATGCCCTGTTTTCAAAACAAAGCCATTCGCTTCTCAAGGGTTGCTTTTTTAGTTAAGCCGCATGCCATGCCAAGGCCACTAGGTGGCGCTGTTATCGGTTCAATCTTAATCCGGGTGATACAAGCAGTTTTTCGATCCAACCAAACAGGTACTGGGCCAAAAGCGCCATCAGGGCCGCCGGAATGGCTCCTTGCAGGATGAGCGGAATATCGAGTAACCGTATGCCAGTGAGTATGACCGAACCATAGCCGCCGGCACCCACCAAGGCACCAATGGTAGCGGTTCCCACATTGATCACTGCGGCAGTTTTTATGCCTGAAAGCACCAGGGGCAGAGCGAGAGGGAATTCGACCAAACGTAGCTTGTCCCATGCAGAGAGGCCAATCACCTCGGCAGATTCGCATGTGGTAGGGGGAATTTGACGCAGGCCGCTGTAAGTATTGCGAACAATTGGCAACAGGCTATAACAAAAAAGAGCCACTATGGCCGAGGTGGGCCCCAGGCCAAAGAAAGGGATCATGAAAACCAGCAAGGCCAGCGAGGGCAGGGTTTGCACTATGCCCACCATAGCCAGCACAATCTGCCCCATGCGATCGTGACGGGCAGCGTAAATTCCCAAGGGAACTGCCACAAGAATGGCAGCCAGCAACGAGACCACCACCAAGAAAAGGTGTTCAACCGTTGCCTGCCCCAAGCGCTGGAGCAAACGGCGCTGCCTTGCCGACTGATCATCGTCCGGGACCAACAGGTTTGGTTCCAGATTTTGCCGCAACCATTGGGCTGCCACCACGGTCTCGGATATTTTTTCGAGCTTCACCCGGGCAGACAGGGCTGCAATGGCGGTGGAGGTTAGTTTTCCTTCCAAGCGCAGTAATGCTTCGGCTGCTAGTGGGGCCCTTTGAAATAGATCGGCCCGAATGAGCAAAACGGCTTGGTAAGACGGGAAGAATGCCAAGTCATCTTCCAGCACGCGAAGCTGATAAAAAGGGATTTCGGCATCGGTGGTGTATAAATCGGTTATTTGAATGGAATCATTGACCAGGCCCTGGTAGGCCAAGGTGTGATTCATGGTGCGCATGTTCTTTTGGGGCAAGCGGTAATGGCTGGCCAGTTGCCGCCAGCCATCTTTGCGTTCGACAAACTCATCGCTGAGCCCCAGGGCCAAGCCAGGTTGTTTTTGAAGATCGCTGATAGTTTTAATATTCAGCTTGGCGGCCAAGGTTTCGCGCATACCCAGTGCGTAGGTGTTATTAAAACCTAAGGGCATGGAAAGATGTATCTGGTGTTTTTGCAAACCTGCACGCAATTGCTGGAAATCGTTCGTTTTGTTATTTGCTACTGGGGAAGAAGCTGGCAGTTCACCCGCGAGAAGCTCATCCCGAATGGTGCCGGTGTAGTCGACATAGGCATCGATATCGCCCTTTTTGAGTGCTTCCCAAAGAATGCGGGTGCCACCCAACTCGGCACGGTGACTGACCACGGCCCCGGTTTGCCTTGCCAGTTGGCTGAGAATTTCACCCAGTATCACTGACTCGGTGAACGATTTGGAACCAATGGCCACACCTGGCGGCTCGGCGGCTCTTGCGGGCTTTGCCACCAGGCAAAAAAAGAAGGCGAGGCATATAGCCAGGGTTTTTGGCCACGAGGGTAGGAGGAGGGAGATCATTGGCAGGCCTCCCCTGCAGTGCGGGCAATTAAGTGTGGCATACGCTGGGCATTGATAAAGCGGGTCACATAGGGGCTTGAAGGTTTGGTAATAAAATCATCGAGGTGCCCCTCTTGAACTATTTCACCAACATTGAGAAGTAGCAACCTGTCGCCAAAGAAACTGGCTTCGCCCATGTCGTGGGTTACCAGTATGGCGGTTTTTTTCAGGCTGCGGATAATTGCGCGCAAGTCCTCTTGCAGGTCGTAACGGACCAGGGGATCGAGTGCCCCCATTGGTTCATCGAGTAACAGCACTGGCGGATCAAGCATGAGGGCCCGCATGATTCCAACCCGCTGTCGCTGGCCCCCCGATAGCTGGCCGGGGTAACGGTTGAGCAGTTCCATAGGCAAGCGTGTGAGGCTGGCTAGATATTCGACCCGTTTGGCCACATCTATTGGCGTCATGCCCAAACGGCTGGCCAGCAGGGTGATATTGCCAAGGGCGGTGAGATGCGGAAACAGGCCCCCTTCCTGAATGACATAGCCCATGCGACGACGCTGAAATATAAGGCTGGCTGGACTGAGAGGCTGGTTTTCAAAAAAAACCGTTCCTAAATCGGGTTGGATAAGCCCGGCAAGGAGCCTGAGAAGCGTACTTTTGCCGCAGCCGCTGGGGCCGATCAGCACCGAAGTTTCTCCTGTCTTGAATTCGAGTGAGCAGGGTTTGAGGACTTGGGTACCATCAAACGATTTGGAAATTTTATCGAGTTTGAACATGCAGTTTTTCCCGTTTACTTATTGTGTTCAATTATCAAGCGAGCTGGCCGGGTAAAAGCCACCGCTGGGGTAGAGCGAATTGAGCTGATTGAGTTCTTGCTGGATTTGCGTCTGGATTTGAGTGATCAATTGCAGAGCGGTTGGCATGCAATCGGTACGGACAGATGGCAACCGGATGGGCTCACCAAAACGGACTATCACCCGTTTGGGCCCTCGCACGGTGGGGTAAGTAGCCCCCAGAAAATCTTCTTCCAGTTTGTCCAGTGTTTCGGCCATGCGTTCCCAAGATGGATGCTGACATAGGTAATCGCCCTTATAACTATAGAGCTGTGATACCAGAAAAAGATCATCCAAGGCGGCATCTGTCGAGGGGCAGACTGAGGATGTATTGGTCTTTTGCTTCACAATTTGCCGCCGCATAAACACTACGCGGTCGGGCAGACTTATCTCGCTTACCTTAAGGCCATACTTTACTTCTAGTTGGCAGGTGAGTTGTCTGGCCAAAAATTCCATCCGCGATGCCAGAGTGCCCGATCTGGTTTCGCCCAGATATTGCAGTTCTTTTAGCCCCACAAGGCCTTGAGCCAATAGCAGCAACCTTTGCAGCAAGTTTGAGCCAGTATTGGGTTTGCCAAACAGCCGCTTTTCCAGTTTTGACATGGTTTGCATCAAGCTGGGCGCAGGGTCGGTCAAATACCAGCGCTTGATGGCCGTGGGGATGATGACTACCGGGCGTTTAGCTTTTTTTGCAGCCAGCAATGCAATGGAAGCGGCCCCGTCGCGTAGTGGCGTGACCCAGTCATTGGTATGAAAAATATCACCCTCGGGAAATATAACCAGCGGTTGGGCCCGCTCAACCAGAATATCAATAGCCGTTCGCAGCGACCGCAGGTCGGATCCCTCACGATCGACACTAAAACAGCCACAGCGTTGCAGAGACATGCTCTCAAACCAACTGCTTTGGGCAAAGACTTGCCAAGCGGTCATCGTGTAAAAAGGCAGTCGCAGGCGCTGGGCCGCTTCCAAAAGACAATAAGAATCCCAGTGGAAGGAATGGTTGGGTGTGATGAGTACCCCAAGGCCCTTCCGGCCAGCTTGGGCCAGATGGTGTAGCCCTTCGAACTCAAGCAAAGTCATTTGCTGGCGGCGCAGTTCCCTTTGACGATGCCCATGCAAAGCGTAAAACCACCAGGCATTGAGGCGGGGTGGCCAATGACGGTCAGGCGAACCATACGGTTGGCTGTTCATAGGGTTTAGGGTAAGGTTTTTTAGGAAATTGGCTTTTGAATTTTGATAGTTATTTATATGAAATTTTTGCGTTTTTTAACACAAAATCAACCAGTTCTTGGGACTGAAAAAAGCCTTCCCACATGGAATGACCTTGGCCCTTTGGTACTAGTAAATCCATGGTGCCACCCATCGCCTGGTAGCGGGTTTTAACCATGGCGGAGTTGGCATTCAGTGGCACCACATAATCTATGTCGCCATGAATAGCAAAGAGTGGCACTTTGGCCTTGGCCATAGCGGCGAGTCGGTCCACCGGGTCGAATTCGGCAAGGCGTTTTTCAAGTTCTTGGGCATTTAGGCCATAGGCCTTTGCTGCTTCGGCCAAACCCGGGTAGCTAGCGATGCTGCAAACTGGGTAGATACCCGCAAAGCCTGCAACTTTTTCAGGATTGTTTGCAGCCCAGGACAGAGCCATCAAGCCGCCCCGACTGCGGCCCAACAGCACTGTTTTTTTTGCGAACCCTCGCTTGGTGGTCATTTCGTCATAGAGGGCAGAGTAGAGTTTACGGCCAGAGGTATTGCCGTACGATTCGCCCACATCGATCCCGGCGATGGAAATACCTGCCTGAAGGAACCGCTCGAACATCCACTGCTCTTCGGGGCCTGGGAGATTGGGGAGGGTAGGGGCATACAAGACCCACGGCTTGGGCTGTCCTTGGTTCTTTTTAGCTTCCATCAGAAAAGCAGTATGGTTGGATACGGAAAAAACCACGCCTGGCATGGGCAATTTTTTTACCGGTGGCGTTATTTGTTGTTCTGCGAGTACCAAGCTGGGAACTAAAACTGACCCAAGCAGCACAAGACAACATTTGGGAAGCATTTTAGCCTCTTTGGTGACTGAATGCAAAAGTGGCTGAATACTAAATCTTACCGGATGGGTGATAAGGATTCGAGTGGTTGGACGATTTCGGCCTTGTTTAGAGTTGGTTTGGCAACATTTGTTTGCTAGAGAACAAGTTATTTCCTGTGCATGCTCAAATGAAGACCTGCTTAAGCAATGGCTGTAAAAAGGATAAGGAAAAGCTGGATTTTCCAATGATGAATGATAGACGCCATTTTAGGCCAGAAGACTACGAGGTGCTTTTTTGCAGTTTCTAGGGGGCAAGCTGAAAACTAGATCACCGCTTGGGATATTTACCAGCCAACAACTAAATATGCTTATTGGCAAGTAAATCCATATGTTTCAACATTTTCTCGCGGTTATTGCTGGGTGCAACAAACCCAAAATTGATGATTCTTTGGTGAACAAAGAACTGGTAATCCCGTGAACTTAAAGTGTTGTAACCGGTTGGGAGTCTGAACTTGCACACTTATACACTGATTTTGCTGCAATTTTTTGTTGTTTCCTTATAATTTTGCGTTAAATTAAGTGACTTGCATCCAACCGGCAAAATTTTGATTGGATATTGGTTTTTGGTTGCCTCGGGTTAGGCAAACAAGGCCCTAATTTGGTCATTCTCAAGTTTTTGAATGCGCTCATTTCGCAATATGGAGCTATGACCTGAATGAATAATGATTCTGGCACGCCGCATAGTCCGGTTCTTTATGAAACCATTGCTTTTGAACCTGCAGCAATGGCTGCGAAAGCGGAAAGCCAAAAGGGTCATCTGGAAATTCCTGAGGCAGCGCAACCTGTTAAATTTGATAAGCGGTATGTTTTCGCCCTAGCCTTGGTGCACATTTTAGCACTTTTGGCCATTAACTCGTGGTTTTATAGTTTGACGGGCTTGGTTGTGGGTATTGCCGGGATTTTTGTTTTTGCGATGATGGGAATAAACATTGGCTATCACCGTTTACTGACGCATCGTGGTTTTAGCTGCCCAAAGTGGTTTGAACACACTTTGGCCCTGCTGGGGGTTTGTACTCTGCAAGATTCACCTGCCCGCTGGGTGGCCATTCACCGTTTGCATCACAAGGATTCCGATGAACAGCCAGATCCACATTCGCCACTTGTCAGTTTTTACTGGGGGCACATTGGTTGGATTTTTGTGCGCAATCGCCAGTTTAACAAGGTAACTAATTTCGAGTGCTATGTTCGTGATTTGTTACGGGATCCGTTCTATTTGAAGCTTGAACGCAATTCGTTATGGCTCTTTGTTTATTTCGTGCATGCCCTGTTGTTTTTGGCTGCGGGGTACGCCATTGGCTGGTTCACCACAGGAACTTTGGAAGGTGCAACCCAAATGGGTTTCAGTCTACTGGTTTGGGGCGTTTTTGTACGAACGGTTTTCGTTTTGCATAGTACATGGGCCATCAATTCCATCTCGCACCTATGGGGCTATCGAAACTATAAAACCGATGATAACAGCCGCAACAATTGGCTGATTAACTTGATTTCACATGGTGAAGGTTGGCATAACAACCATCATGCTGAGCAGACGTCAGCATCGCATGGGCACTTTTGGTATGAGTTCGATCTTACATGGTTGGTGATTCGTGGTTTTGAGTGCGTTGGATTGGCGAAAAAAGTGGTAAGGCCACGCTGCTGGAAAGCTGGCCAAAAGCTTAGCGGTGAAGCCAGGGCGGGTTAATATCCTTAACCACTACCTTATAAGCATCCCCAAACCGTAATAGCGGTGTCTGGTTTAAGAGATCCAGGCAATGATCATTTTTTGAGCGAGAAATCCGGCAAAAAAATTAGCGTCGGCAACCAAACATATAGCAAAATATTGCTTTTGCCAAAAATCTGTATCGTCCTGCGTTTAATGATAAAAGCCACTTGCATTGAAAATGCAAGT
>CAIWHS010000376.1 GCA_903912515.1 uncultured Planctomycetaceae bacterium | reverse complement strand
CTGTCGCATTGCCGTCGATCACTCGACGCACATACTCATGGCAACCACCGTGCCATTTGCGGGCAAATTTCAAAAAGGCCACGAACAAAACAGTTCACCCTAGGCTGCCAAAGCACTTAGGGCACAAAATTAAAAAGCCCCTAATCAAGCATCGCTCACTTTACCAACAACGACCGCCCAAAAAGCGTGCAGCACACTAAGCCTGCTGCAATCCAATTTGAGGTACCATTGAAAAATCACTTAGCAGCCTAAAGTGTGAGGGCCCCAATATGTCTGCCGATTGGCCAAAAGTTCTCAGTGCGGCTCAATCCAGGGCGCTCGACGCCTTTGCTTTGGATAAATTAGGCATCTCAGGCTTGGTTTTAATGGAAAATGCAGGCAGGGGCCTGGCCGAATTGCTTTTAGCCCAAAAGCCCGCCAGTGTGGCGGTGGTTGCTGGCCGCGGCAACAATGGTGGCGACGGTATGGTCATCGCCCGGCACCTCGACGGCTCAGGTATTCCGGTTCGGATCCTGCTGTTGGCCCAACCAGATCGGCTCAGCCCCGATTGTGCCCAAAACTGGCAAATTGCCAACCGTTCGGGACTGCAATGCCACATCGACCCACAGGGCCACCAGTTGGCAGCGTTTTTAAGGGGGGCCGATTGGGTGGTGGATGCGCTAGTAGGCACCGGGCTCACCGGCCCGCTCCATGCCCCACTCGATGCCGCCGTGCGGGCCATCAACACCTCAGGAGCAAAGATTTTCGCTGTCGATTTGCCAAGTGGACTCAATGCCGACACCGGGGAGCCGATGGGCGACACCATTCGGGCGCAACTCACCGGCACCATGGTTAGCCTGAAACCCGGTTTGCTCACGCCATCTGGCCTGGCACATGCTGGAAAAGTGGCCGTGATAGGCTTGGGGCTGCCCCAGATGCGTGACAACCGCTGGCTGGTGTGTTAGTTAGAATTGCTTCCACAAATGGATTTTTGCCAGGTTTTGGCAAAATGTTATTCCCCATTTCCTATGAATGAGGCAAACCCATGTTTCGTACTTTAAGGCTGGGCGCTTGGGCGCTCTCGGCCTTTCTTTTTGGAGGAGCAGCAATGGCAGAAGAAGCGGCAAGCCTGCTTGGAAAACCCGCACCCGATGTGGAAGTGACCGTGGTTGGTAAAGATGGCAAGGAAAGCACCATGAAGCTTTCTTCCTTCCAAGGGAAGAAGAATGTGGTCCTCGCCTTTTACCCCAAGGCCATGACCCCTGGTTGAACGGTTGAATGCAAAGCCCTCAGCCAGTTGGCTGAGAAGTTTGCCGGCCTGGACACCGAAGTATTTGGTGTGAGCCTCGATACCGCAACTTCGCAGGGCAAATTCATTGCCCGTGACAAATTGCAATTCTCACTCATTGCCGACACCGATAAAAAACTGGCTAGCCCCCTTGGCGCCATAGGCGAAGGCAAGGCTTACACCAGCCGCTACACCTATGTGATTGACAAGAAGGGCATCATTCGCAAGGTTTACACCTCGGTAAAACCTGCCGACCATGCCAAAGAAGTGGCCGATTTTATTGGCAGCGAATTGAAATAGCCCCAAAACTAACGGGCTAAAAATAAAAAGGGCGGCCCCCATGGGCCGCCCTTTTTTAATTTAAAACCACACCACTCAGTTGCCTGCCGGGGCAGCACCCGCAGGAACCGGGACGGCACCAGCCGGGGCAGGTGCCACCGCACCACCCGGGGCCTCACCCGACCAAGTGAATTTAGGCATCGTTGGCAGCTTCACTGTGCTGAGATTGTTGTAATCGAGAAAGAGAAATACCGAGGCGACAATCTGAGCCAAGAGCGCCAGCGCCAAGAGCCCCACATAGACATCGCTTTTGGGCGCATCGGATGAATCGCGTTTGCGCTTGGCCATTGCTGCCTACTCCCTAACTTGGTTCCAAGGCCTGCCTCAAAATGCTGACCCACTATTGGGTCAGCGAATCTGGCTGGCCACCTTGTCGCCCTTGCTGGGCTTTCCATTCAACTGCCCCACAGGCTGCGCAACAGCATCCTTGGGATTCACTTCAATCACCTTCACACGGCCCAAATAAGCGGGCGGACTCAGACGAAACAGCTCCAGCGTGTGGCCGCGCTGCAGCCCCTCGTCACTGCCCAAGCTGATTTGCATCAGGCCAGTATCATCAGAACGAAGAACAGCCCCTTCCAGAGGGACGCTTGGAAAATTATCCCTGGGCTGCCCGGTCTTGGCAGTTGCAGCACCGCCAGAATCGCGCAAACGCTTGTTTTCTGTGCTTAGCCGCTTCAGCTCTTTTTCCATCTCCGAATTACGAGTGCGCAAGGCGGTGGACACAATCTCGGCTTGGGTTTTATCCTCAAACATGCGGTTCTTTTCCATGAACATCTCCTGACGGCCCTTCACGGCTGCCTGAAGCTCTTCCTGGATGCGCGAAATCTGACCCGCCCGGGTGGTTGAATCTTTCTCTGCAATGTCTTTGCCTGCGTTGGCGCTGTTGGTCTCGTCCACCTTGGATTTGCCATCGTTGCGCAGCAGGGCAGCCTCCTGCTCGGCGGCCTTCAATTTGGTTTGCAGCTCTTGGTTTGTTTTCTTTTGCAGCGACAGATATTCATTCAGCTTGGCGGGATCAGACCCCTCAAGCGCTGCCTGCTTGAACAGTGTGTCGAAATCGCGCAACCGGGTTTCCAAATCGCTTCGTGATCGTTCCAGCTTGCTCCGCTCCTCACCCCAGACCGTTTTGTCTTTGGTGTAGAGGGCGATATTGCTTTGGTTGACCTCGAGGGTTTTCTTCGCCTCGACCAACTCTGAATTCTTTTTCACCACCAACGAGTGGACAAAAAGCGAGATGGTTCCAAGGGCCAGACTCATGGCCATGGTCATGAAGACCAGAATCTTGCCGACTGCGGTCATTGGTGATCCCTCGTCCAGGCGGGCGACCGATGTGCCCTTCCACGATTCTTATCCCGGGCTGCCAGATACCCCACCCCACAGGGAATGCGGATACACCAAAACAGCCAAAGCTCTTCACTCATGCAAAGCCTATGGCCAAGTAGGCTCAGAGTGTCAAGTGGAACCTTGAATAGTTGGATATTTCCAGCCGATTGAATCAAAAAAACAAACTTTTTTATATATCTGAATCTATTTTCCTATAGAATACTTCTTCAATTCCTCACCACGAGAACGCAAGCGGGCCAGAAGCAGATCCAGCCGGGCTTTGTCCTGTTGAACGATGGCGGTTTCTACATCGTAGGTGCGCTGTTCCAGCTTCAGGTTTTCCAGTTGGTCCCGTTCGTAGTTCAGTTGCCGGGTCACACCGCCGCGGCCGTCTTCACCTGCCGCCTCGAGGGTTAAATCCACCGCCTGTTTCTTCAAACCCTGGTATTCAATCTGCGAGTCTGCCAAAGCCTTCCGCTCGGCCAGCACCATCTCGGTAAAAGCCTTTTCGCCTACTAGTTGGGCGGTTTCAGGCAGCACCTGGATCATTGGTGCAAAGCCACCAGCCTGCTGCTTGTTGGCTTCCGGCAGGCCAGTCATGGGGTTGCGCACGATTCCCGGGATACTGTCGGCCTTCTTGGCTTCGATGGTGTTTTGCATCAATTGGTCGAAGTAGGGTTCGGTGGTGAGCCAATAGCCCTCCAGTTGGGCCATCTTAGCCCGCCCCTCCGCCTCACGCTTGGCCGCACCGTTCAGGTCGAGGCTTTTGCGCTGAGTGGCAACCTGCTCGGCTTTGTCTTTCAAGCGCCCGTTGTAATCGGGCTCGGTTGCGAACAAAGCAATTCCCATGGTTGCCGCCATGAGGCTCATACCCGTGTGCAACACTACCAGCCATTTGCCAAGCCCGGTCATGCACCCCGCCTCCCAACCGCTTTGCGCCACTCTGTAGGACAACCCATCCGGCTACTAACCCGCTCGTCACTTGGCCCCCAAGGCCCACTAGCCTTTAGGCTAAGTAACCTGATGATTCAGTTGCCAGCCTTACTTTCAAGGCCACGCAGCTCTTTTTCCACCTGTGAAATTTGCTCCAAAAGCCCCATCACAGCCCGACGCTGGTCATAAAGATTCAACGCGTTTTGCTGCATGGCTTGAAAACGGGCCTTTGAATCACCCTGCGTGAATACCAGCTTGTTTTGCAACTGGGCCAAGTTCTGCTTGCGCTCCTCAATGAGCATGGGCTGCTTATCAATCAGCTCCTTCACCATATTGACCTCCTTTTTCAGACGGGCCAATTCAAGCGCGTATTGGTTCAGCTCGTCCAACCTGCCCTGATATTTCGTGGCAAACCGCTCAGAGGCTTTCTGCAAGCGCAGGTCTATTTCCTGCTGCATCACTCGCTCAACCCGGGCCTCTTCCTCCAAGCAATCGTGCAGTGCCCTGGGGCCAACCACCACGCCTAAGCGGGTCAGGTTGGCCACCTCGTCGGCGCCCTGCCCTTGCGGACGCAT
>CAIWHS010000375.1 GCA_903912515.1 uncultured Planctomycetaceae bacterium | reverse complement strand
CTTGACCGTCTCGTAGTAGAGGGGATCGATGACAGACCGGGCGAATCCTGGTTTCTTGTAGTAGTTCTCGTAGCTGAAGGGTGTCAGCACAAACAGGAAGTTCAGCCAACGGGCATCTGGTACAGCGGTGTCCGATCCCACCCTGGGGTTGAACAGGACGCGGGAGGCGGCCGCGAAAGTCGCCGCAGGAGCAGCGGCGGTGCCGACCTTGCCCACCTCCACTCCGAGCGATTCCAGTTTTTCCATGAACTGCATGGTCACCAGACCGCCCTGCGACCAGCCCGACAGGTTGAGTTGGCCTTGGCGCAGACCGTTGGCTTCGAGGAATTTGCCTGCCGCCCGGTACAGATCCAGACAGGCCTGCTGGTGGCTGGCCTTCACCGTGTAGGCTTCGGGTTCGGTGGAATAGCCCATGCCGACGTAGTCGGCCTCGATCACCGCGCTGCCTTGGCCCCCGAAGGCTGCCACCGCCAACCGGCCCTCATAGGAGCCCGGATACCAGGTCGCATCAGTGTCGAGGCTGTGGGATGGCACCTCCTGCTTAGCGAACAGAGTGCCGTGCTGGTAGGAGACGATGTCCACGGTTCCAGCCGCGTTTTGGGGCACCGCCAGCAAGCCGCTGGCCAGGATGGGCCGGTTGCCGCGTTCGGGAATGGTGGTGTTGTAGTAAACTTTGTAGACCTGCACGCCGGTGACGGCCTGTCGGAAAGCGGGTAGTGAATAGCCATGCCAGTAAGGTTTGTCCGGCTGCTCGTAAAACGGTTTGTTGGCGCCGTCGGCGATGAACCCACCCAGTTCGTCCCGGTTGGCCGGATCGGTGATATCGTTCAGGTCGCTTGCGCCTAAAGTCTTGTAGGGCTGGAAGTACGCGCCCATCACCACCAGACGGCTAGCGCCATCGCTTGACATGAAGCCCGGAACGGTATTGCCATCCCAATTATATTTGATGGTGTCAGGCTCCGCATGTGACTGCCAGTCCATAATCGAGGCTTCGCTTGTCAAGCGGATCACCTCGCCTATTCTAGCATCGAGCGTGCCCTGCAGTCCGGCAGGGTCCTCACTGGTGGGCTGGTACTGGAACCGCAGCGTCGCCGAGCCCGACCCGGAACGGTATGCCAGCTCGCGCGACAACCCGCCCAGCAGGAACGGGATCACCGGGGTTCCCGTCACCAGCACGGGTTTGTTGAACTCCACATCCAGGGTGATGGGACCAGCATCGCCGACCTTGCCCATAGGCTGCGTGAAAGAACGGACCCCGGGACGGACCGTGTCCAGCGCCCACCAGTCGAGACCGGAAAAGGCCTGCGGGTTGTCTAGCGTGGCCAGCCGGAGAGCGCCCTCCGGGGAACCGGCAAATGCGGCTGCAGCCTGGGACAGGTCAAAATCCTGCTGGCCCAACCGGTCCCCCCAGGCGGTGGCCTCCACCAGCGACGGCGTCCGGCCGAGGATATTTTCGTACAGTTCTCCTGACAGCGTGACCGAGCGTTCCCGGCTCTCCAGGAAGGCCAACGCCAGCGCACTCCTAGGTACCTCCCGTTGCAGCGCCGCAACGGCGGAATTAAGCCCGCCGGCATCGGCATCCCGCTTCAGTACATCAGCGTACAGGGCGCGGACGAAGCTCTCATCAGACAGGGAGTTGCCGAATTCCTTGGAACCCAGGATGGCCGCCGCAACCCGGTCCTCACCCACACCGGAGGACATTGCCTGCTTGAAGGCCTCCAGGCCTGCCGGATCCGCCTCACGGCGGAGGTAAGTTTGGTACAGGCCTTTGATCACATAATCACGGTGTTCGGCGGAATTCAGGATGCCGGCAGCCACCGCCTCGGGAGAGGCTCCTCTTTCCAAGCTGGCCACATGGGCGACCAAGCCGGCCGGATCGGCGGCCCGGTTGAGACCTAACCAGAAGAAGTTGTTGACCTGAGTTTCCAGCGGATTGGCGGTAGGCACCAGCCGTTCCTCCAACCGCTCTAAGGACGGTCTCGCCAAACCGCCTGAAGCTCCCAAACTTCGAATGTGGTTCCCATTCGTATTCCGGGAAGTGTTCTGAAAAGCCATAACTTTTCTCGTGTGTGAAAGATTGCGCAGTATAATTAGCTTCATCACAAAGGCAAGGATTGCTTGTGATAACAGTTTAACGCTACTAGGCAAAATGTCAAATAAGGTGCTTTGACAACATCTTCGTGGAAAAGCTGTGGCGGACGGTGAATTAGAAGGCCATGTATCTGAGGGGTTACAGCAACCCTGCCGAATTGCGCCAAGGATTGAAAAACTAATTAAGAAGGGTGAGGGGCACGGGGCGAAACATCATGTTTGGGTGGACTGCAACTAAGGAGTTGAGGGCCACCGTAGTTGGCTGACCTTACAATTCCGGGTCGCACCCATCGATCAGCGACAGCTTCACCTCAATCGACAGACTGGAGTTTTTTTTTAAGCCACTCCAATTCGTCGGCCAGCTTGTCGTGTCCGGGGGCGTTCCTGGCGCCACGAATGCCCTGGCCGGGGCTGAAAATGGTACCCGGCCCGGCGTCAGTTCCTTACGCTACCTGTTTACCATAGGCGGATGGATGCCGAACCGGCTGCATAACTGTTTGGAGGTCATGTCCCTGTGAACCGATTCGAGGGCAACCTTGGCCTTGAATGCTTCTCCATGAACCTTCTTGATCCGTTACATTCCCAATTTCCTTCTACAAAGAAGATTATAAAGCTAAGCCAACTGCCCATTTTTCGGGGTTCACCACAGTGCGAGTTTTAAGATTGAAGCAAAAACGGTTCTCTCAGCGCCGGCACGCAGTGGCTTCCGCAGTCGGCTAACCATGATATGTGAGGCCTGTCGGGCCTGTTGGGAGATCGGTGTGCAAGGAAAAGGCGAAGAGGAGAACGGGGTACCGGGGCGGGTTTTATTTTAAGAGAGATGTGTCAATCAGAGATTGGCGTACCCAGGATAGGCATTTGTTGAGGATTGCCTGTTTCCGGAAGGCCGGACCTGTGGGAAAATGGAGCGGTTGCTTGGGAGGGTTGTCGATGGCGCCGTTGTGGATGGTTTTGGTGGTGGTGTGCGGGCAGCAGGCTCCCACAACTGAAGCGGTGCGGGCGTCGATGATGGCGCCGCCGGGGATGGAGGTGGCGCTGGTGGCCAGTGATCCGCTGGTGCGCAGTCCTGTGGCGGGGGTGTTTGACGCGCGGGGGCGGTTGTGGGTGGTGGAGATGCCGGATTACCCCACCGGGCCAAAGCCGGGTGAGAAGCCGGGCGGGGCCATCAAGATCTTGCAGGATGACGATGGGGATGGGGTGTTTGATTCTGCGAGCAACTTTGCCGACGGCCTGCTGTTTGCCAACGGGCTGATGCTGTGGAAGGACGGGGTGATTGTCACCTGCGCGCCCGAGGTGCTGTACCTGCGGGACACCGACGGGGACGGCAAAGCCGACCGGCGGACGGTGCTGCTGGAAGGGCTGGCGCAGGCGAACCCGCAACTGCGGCCGAGTTTCCCGCTGCTGACGCACGATGGGTGGGTGCAGGTCTCCAGCGGGCTGCGGGGCGGGCAGGTGTGGAAGGCGGGGGAAACTGCCAAGAACCAGATCAGTTTGGCTGGCATGGATTTTCGTTTCAGGCCAGACGGCTCGGCAGTAGAGGCCAGCACCGGGCCGGGACAATTTGGCAACACTTTGGATGCATGGGGAAACCGCTTCGTGTGCGACAATCGGCATCACCTGCGGCATGTGGTGATGGAAACGGCGGTGGTGCAGGGTAACCCGTTGCTTGCGCCGGGCGAGTTGCTGGTGGATGTGGCGGGTGAAGAAGGCGGGCCGTTGTCGTCTGGTGGCAAGGTGTACCCTATTAGCCGGAACTGGACGACCTCGAACCTGCACGCTGGGCGTTTCACGGCTGCTTCTGGCATGTTGGCATTCCAGGGGGCCGGGCTGGGCAAGGAGCATCAGGGATCTGTCTTCACCTGCGACCCGACCGGCAACCTGGTGCATGAGGAACGGTTGAGCCCGAAGGGTTTGACTTTTTCAGCCCGATCCCCCCAACAGGAGCGTGAATTTTTAGCAGCGAAGGACGAGTGGTTCCGGCCGGTGAGCTTGGTGGAGGCGCCGGATGGATCGCTGCTGATTTTGGATATGGCGCGGGCGGTGATTGAGCATCCGGAATTTATGCCGCCGGAATTGCAGAACCGGCCGGATTTATT
>CAIWHS010000374.1 GCA_903912515.1 uncultured Planctomycetaceae bacterium | reverse complement strand
TTATCGAAAGAAAGACTCCTGCCATAGACAATAACGCACCAGCAGGATATAAAAATAATGATAGAAGTATTGCAGGCGGGAAAACCATCATTATCAGTGGTGATAGTAGCGCAATGACACGAAGAAGAAGCCCGAAATAAACAAAGTAAACATCTGATGAAAGCCTCTTGAAACTTCTGGGATTAATGGCCCGGGATCGGGGTTTGTCCAACTCCTCATGGCCCTCCTCCGTGTCATCGATGTAATCGATCCCGTCCTCGATCACCTCCAGCGATTCAGGAACGGCCAATAGGTGCTGGCAGGCTGGGCATTTGACCTTCTTCCCTGCGAGTTTGTCAGGGGCTTTCAGCTTCTTGCCGCACTGGCAGGTGATTGAAATCGGCATAGTGTGACTCCGAGGCAGGCTTCAATTATAAGTTTTTTTCAAAAAATTCCAGGCAACCAAACCAGAAGCTACCGGGCAGCGCCTAAACTAACGTTATTTGGGCTGGTGTCAAATCAGTTCACGGTTTTTGATCAGGCAAGCAGATCTTTATCTGCCTCAAGGGAAACTGCGTCAATTTATAGAAGCTGGTTTTGTAACCGTTCGCCGCCCAAGCGAGTGAAGGCACGGTTTTTCCATTTCTCAATGCCGTGACTGCGTCGCAGACGAACTGGAACACCGCCTTACCCTGCAGTTTCAGGGTTTGTGTCACGGTCAAAACCCGCTCGACGAAACGGAAGCCTGTTTCGCTATGGCAGCCGAAGGAGATTTACGCCACAGGACCAAACTTCGCAGGATCCGCTCAGCCAGGTTGTTAGTTAGTTCCAACCCCTCCCTGCGGACGAATGTCCACAGCGACTCCTCGAACCGCAGCACATTGGCGCAGAACTTGGCGGTCTTTCCTTCGGGACACAACAGGCTCTTGCGCAACAGGCGGCCGAACCGTCTTTCCAGGGAATGCATCCGGCCGCGCAACTCAGCCCGGCCAAACCGGCCTTCCTGGTGCCGGTGCCACAACTCAAAGACCTGCCGAATAGTAGCGGAGGCCTCTGCGCCCGACCCAAGCCCCCTCGCCTTCCCTTTCCGCGATCTGCCGCAGGTCTTGCTACAGATAGGCCCTGCACAACTGCGTAAGTGAAGCCGGTAGGCTGCCATGGTGGCTGCCCAGTCGCCCTAGGCCAACGGTAGCGGCCGGCCTATCCCCGGAGCTATCTATTCCAAGAATCGTTGATACCGCTTGCCCAACCGATTGGAGGCCTGGCCACAGGGTGCGGCCGGCCGTTCAATTCTCAGGGCCCTGCCAGAAAGAAGTAGTTGGTTTGATCCCAGTACTGGTCAAAAAATGCCTGCCGGCTCAGACTGTCGCGGCCCCCCGATTTTAGCCACTTCCGAACTAGGAACATCCGCAAGCCGCACCCGGCAAACAGGTCGAAAATATGCTCGGGCAAGGTGCCATAAAAATCACTGCTGCCGATGCCATGCTCCAGAAGCACCACGGGCTTCTGGCTCCCCAGAAGGTTCAAGGCACCTTTCAGCACCTGCAATTCCGCACCCTCGACATCAATCTTCACAAACCGGACCGGTGTGCTGGCGGGAATGATGGAATCGAGCTTTTCCAGCCGAACTTCAATCTGTTCCACCTGCTCGTCGGGGCGATCGTAGCGGCGGGTTTTCAGGCCACTGTAACCGTTGTTGGTCACCACATGCTGGAAGGTGGCGGTGCCGGTGCTGTCGCTGAGTGCCATGTTGTGTAGGTGAAGACGGGGATTGGTCCCAAACTGGTTCCGCAGTTCGGCGAAGAGGTGGGGCAATGGTTCAAAGGCATGATGCTCCCCCTGGGGTGCCACCTTGGCCAAGGCTTTCAGCAGGAGACCTTCATTGCAGCCAATATCAATCCCAATGGAGTCGGGTTGGAGCACACGCCGCATCACCTCCACGCTTTGGCGGTCATACAGGTGGTTGAGAGTCATGGGCGGCTTGCTGGTGAGGCTCAGCCAGGCCCGGGTGATACCCCGGGAAACAAGCTGGGCTGCTGGCATGACAGGGGTGCCGGCCAATCGCTTTTTCCAGCGGGCCTTGAAGCCCTCAGGGGCTATTTTTGTGGACATGATCGCACCCGGTGTTCGCGGAATCAGGGTCACATTTTCCTGTAACCAGAGTGGTGGGAAGGGGTCAATGGCGGTTGGCCCAACAGCTTCCGAGTGGCCTGCCGGGCGCAGGAAGTCTCCTGGAATCAGTTCAATCCGGCCTGCTGTTTCATGCGGCCATACCAGTTACCGGAAAAGAAAGCCCTCTGAATGGGATACTGATGGTCGTCGATGACTTCGCACAGCATCCGCCGGATTGATTTCTCATCCAGCCTGGATCTCAGACCCTGAAAAACAAAGTCGGTGATTTCAAGAAAAGCCTTCTCGCTGATTTTTCCATGGTTGGCCGCCAGGACTGACAGTTTGTGCCTGGCATCGCGCAAAACAGTACTTTCCAGAAGGTAGCCGTGCTGCTGGCAGAGATCCATCAGCGTTGCCCGGGCGATATCGACGGTGACCCCCTGACTGAGGGCGGACATCAAGGCGTCACGCTCCGCCTGGCGGTCAAAATAATTGCCAGCAGATGCCGTGGTCTGCATACGGGCGAGGAATTCCCGCTTGATCCCTTCGAGTGCCATCGCGACCTACCCTTCCGCCATCAGAAAACCAGCCGGTTCGATTCCCGGCGTCCTACCACATTGCCGGCGGCGGGGGGAAGAGGAAGCCAACGGCGTTCTGGAGGGGAAGATTCCTTCGTTCATCCCATCCCGGAAGTGCCTGGCTTCGCCTCGCTGGCCAAAGACCAGGTGCAGATCCTTCATCGTTATTCACTAGGTGGATGGGTGAGGCGGAAATGGCGGGGAAGGCATAGCAAGGCTTGAAGTGGCCATTGTGTAAGGCGAGTAAGCAAGTGGATCGACACGCATTCACGCCTCCTGATCGGAATTGGCTGCCCTTGCTGCCGCATTCTTCGAGATGGCACTCGAGATCGAAGTCTGTCAACAGCGATGGGGGACTCGCGGCGTCAGAGACGCCGCTGGCAACCGCCAACGCTCAACGGTAAAATGAGCAGTTGTTGTCCAGCACTCTCGGGCCGACAATCAAGCCCAGTGGTCCCGCTTCAGATGGGCCCTGCACATCTGGCGAAGTGAAGCCGGAATCAGCGCGTAGGCCCACCACCGGTGGCTGCCGTAAATGCCCCAAGCTTCCCGCATGCTGGAAGCTGGCCATCGTCTTTGGCCTGATTGGCTTTATATAGTTGCCAATTCTCTTTCAACTCCCAGGCCAAAAAACCGAGAAAACTAAATTTGAGAGTAACAACAAATTTTACTATGGTGAGCACCATGATCGAACTGCCCCGCGCCGTCGTGGCAGCCGACCAGATCGCTCAGAACGCCCAATCCTTCTCCTTTGGCACCATCGACCTCACCCAGACAGGCTTGGGGATCAGGCATGATGATTATGACTCCTTTGTGAGGCAGTACATCGAAAGAGACATCTTCAAGAAGGACCCCTTCCAGGTCATCGATTTCGCAGGCATTGGCCAACTGATGTGTATCGCATTCGAAAAGGGCCGTAAGGTGCAGAAGGATCTCAAGATTGACATTTGTGGCGAGCGTGGCGGTGAGCCAGATTCTGTCAAGTTCTGCCACAATATCGGCCTGAACCATGTCAGTTGCAGCCCTTTCCGGATGCCTATCGCCCGATTGGCTGCGCCCAGGCCATTCTTGAGGAAAAGGCCGACAAGGCCCGCAAAGCCGCTGAAAAGAAGGCACCCAAAGCCTGACAGAGGTTCCTGTTATTCAAAAGGCCCGGGAGAGCATGTGCTCCCGGGCTTTTTTCATGGCAATGGATCAGGCATATTCACTGGCAAGGCGGGCCAGTTAAGGAAAAATCAGGCATTAGGTTGACGAAGGCTGCACCTGTTGTAACTTGTGCGTGGGAGTCCGTTAAGCACCACCATCCGGAAACAGCTTGGAACCTTGCTGCTCTTTTTTTCGCTCCTTTTGTGCCTGCTTCCTTGGTCCCAAAAAATCTTGGTATCTTTGGAATAAGTTTCACACTTGTGTAGTTGCTCTGGTATCAAAAAATGGCAGAAAAAACGTTTTTATAATTTTCTGTTCTTTTCCATGAGAAGCATGCCCCAGTGTCCGAAATGGAATTCTCTTCTTGTTTTGCAAGGGTTTTTAACAAACCATGAAACAGTCCCTGGCCAGCCAAGTGAATGATCCAGACAAGAAAAAATTGCTTTTTATCACGGAACGTTTTCCTCCGGATATTGGCGGGGTCGCCCGTAGTGCCAGCAGGACAGTTGGCGCATTCGCTAAAATGGGAATGGAAGTCGAGGTTCTAACCTGGACCAGATCCCTTCGGGTTGGTGAAAGACGCTTGGTCCGCATTGAGGCTGATGGCCAGAACGGAAAGTCAATCACCGTTCACCGGGTGGGAATGTTCGGGAGCCTGGACCACACCCTGCAATATTCACTTGCTATCCTTGAACAAGCACATCACGAAGCCCCTTTCGATTGGATATGGGGGCACTACCTGGCACCAGCCGGTTTTTTAGCTGTCCTTTTCGGGCAATTGGCTGGCATACCGGTTTCAGTGAGTGCGCGTGGCAATGACATTGACATGCTGATGTTCCCCCCCGGTGATTTTGCCCGTTTGAAATGGACACTGGAACGGGCAAATTCCATCACGACTGTCTCAGGCGATATCGCAAGAAAAGTTAAGGTTTTGCTTGGCACTGACCGGGACTCCATCCGGGTCATTTACAACAGTGTGGATTCAGTTGTTTTTCAACCCGGCTTGCCGGACGCGCACCTGCGGGAAAAACTGGGAATCCGTGATAACGAGTTGGTATTGGGTTTTTCGGGTGAGCTAAGGCAAAAAAAAGGCCTTAACCAGATGCTAACAGCATTTTGTGAAGTGCGCCGACACCGCCCTGCCTGCCTTCTGGTGATCGGTGAGGTCCGTTCGCGCGACCAACCTGCACTTGCAACATTCGCGGCACAATCCCCGGAAGACTTCAACCGCCTAATCATCACAGGCCACCTTGAAGTTCCCTCGGAAATCGCCCGGCACCTCCGTCTTTGTGATGTTTTCCTGCAACCATCCCTGTGGGAAGGATTACCGAATGCGCTGCTGGAAGCGATGGCTTGTGGATTACTGGTGCTGGGAAGTGACGCGGGGGGCATAAGAGAAGTTGTAGAATCAGGAAAGACTGGTTTTTTGTTACCAAGAACAGAACTCCACCGATTGGGTGAGGCGGTTCTGGAATTGCTTTCCATGTCAAAAGTGCAGCGGCAAAGTATTGGCCATGCTGCCAGACACCATGTCTGCTTAAACTTCTCCAGCGACCAGGAAAATCTCTGCCTGCAAGAAGTAATCCATGATCTTTTCCCACAATGCTGAAAAAGATCAGGCGTGAAAATCAGGAAATGGTTCGATAAGCTTGCCGCAATTTTTGCCCAGCCAATGTCCAAGTGAAATGGTTTTCCACGCGAGATCTGGCATTAAGCGAAAGTTGCCTGGCAAAACAAGGGTTGTCACGGAGATATACAAGCCCCTCCTTGATAGCCTTTGCCGAACCGGGGCGAACCAGCATCGCTTCCCGTCCACCAGTAGCGATACAACGCACAACAGGAAGATCGCTGGCAATGACCGGAGTGCCGCTGGCCATCGCCTCCAACAATTTCAGGGGGCAGCAGCCTTGCACCAAATTGCGATCGTTCGAAATCAAAGGAACCAGGACAACATCGGCCTCATGGTGTAAATCAGCCAATTGGTCCTGAGGAATTCCACCCCTAAACTCCACGGAACCAGCCACCCCCAACCGGTGGGCATATCTCATCAAGTCTAACTGATCCCTTTCTTTGCCGGATCCAGCAATTATCAATTTGGCATCCATTTCCGCCCGGAGCAGCGACAAACTTTCAATTGCAACACCCAAGCCCTGCCATTTGGAAAAAGTTCCCGAATACAGAATCACCATGGATGGCAGCTTGTCCAATCGTGGAGCTTGATACTGGAATAAAACAGTCTCAACTCCGTTTGGTATCACATGAATCCGGGCAGGATCTCCACCGTGCCGGATCAGATACTCTGCGTTGACTTCACTGACAGTGATAACCAGATCGGCAGCCTTCAGGCAAATTCTTTCTTGCTGAAGCATTTTCCGCATCAATTCCGGGTCATCCGCAACCCGTGGATAGCGATACTTCAACTCGATGGAAGGGAGGCCGTTGACTTCATAAACCAGTTTTTCACACCAAGCCTTTTTTTCTTTGGCAATGGGGTATCCTTCGAAAATGGATCGTATGTGGGCGAATTTTGGTTTGCGTGCCCCCCACCAATACCGAAGCTGGGTTCGGAAACCCAAAACCCTTTCCGTCAGGGATTGACCGAGTGTTGGCAATTCAGTGTGGCGAATTTGAAAACGATCTGCACCCAAACGACGCATGCTGGTGGTTGGAAAATGATTTCTCTCAGGTGACGCCGTGACCAAATCCAGCTCACCCTGCTCCTCCACCAAAACCTTTACAAAGGCTGAAATATGCGTCGAGGCACCCTTGGGTGCCGGAAACCGATCAAAAGAAGTGTACACCACACTAGGACTTGACATATTTAATTTATAACCAATAGTGTACGGACCTTTCCAACAGGGAATCCAATCATGCGAGAAATCGACTGCAATTCGATTCTGAATAAAGGCCGGTTGGAAATAAAAGGATCTTGTTCCGAAATTGCAACTGCTATTGCCAAAATTGACAAGCTCGTTTCGGTACGGATTCCGCTTCAAATCAGCTACACATACGCCATAATAATACTGCTATGGGCTTTTAGCCTTGTCGTCTTTCTGGTTGCATATAGTGGAAGCATGGAAAAATTCGGCAATGACCTTTTTTCCATGTTTTTTCAACGAAACACATTCGATCTAAAAGCATTCGGTATTGCTGCAGCTTTTTCCATTTCCATCTATCTATGTTTCCGTATTTTTTTCCTCGAAAAAAAACTTGCTGCCGGAAAAAAAATCGGCTTAGCCCTGGCATCAATCAGGCTTTTTGGCTGTGATATGGCCAAGGGTGCCTTGCTACAGCTTTCCCTGGACTTGTCTGCACATAACAAAAAAGAAAAATTGACTCATAAAAATAAACAAGGGCCCTGGACAATTTCCCACTATTATGATCCTTGGCTCCGCATGAATGGGAAAATGACCGATGGTACCCGATTCAATTTTCTTGTTGCCGAGCGATTTCAATCCCGCTATAGACCGCACAAGCGAAAAAGCATTAGAGAACGAAGCACCACTATTACCACGGTAAAATTTCTTCCTAAACCAGGAACCAACTGCCAACTCAACAGAATAAGGAACAAGGCTGGATCGCTTGTAGGTTTGCCTACCTGGGCAACATTGAAAACCCTTGAAATCAGCAATACAAGCTTGAAACTCACAGCCAGCACCATCGAAAAATGGAGTTTCGGAGCCAAGCCGGTCAAGGGTAGTGTTGATTTCCTGGAGCTAATTGCTTTGGCAATGCTCAGCTTGTACGAAATCCTGAATCTTGCAAATCAAAAGCGCAATGCCTGAACCAATCAACACACTCAAGCTGTTACATTATTCCTCAACTTATTCCCGCCCGGGAGGCACTCATGCAGGATCTTGATAATTTTGAGGAAAACTGCCAAGAAAAATCAGGTTTCCTGTTCAAACACCTATGCGACCGCCCGTCTGTTGATCGTTGCGTGGTGTGCGCAAAATGCGTTTGCGACTTCCATGGACACCATACTCCGATGGGAACCCAGTGCGCCATCTGCCTAAGATCTCGTGATGTTGGCTCTGAAACACCTAATGATTCCGTTTACCCTACCGCATACCATAGCCGGTATCACCATTATCAGTCGACAAATTCCTTTCAAAACAACGATCCACGGGTGACTATTTCGGAGTCCGGAGTTGATCCTTCCGACGATTCCGCGTCTAATTTGGGGGATGGCGACTTCACAGAAGATATTGCGCTAGATGAAGGGGACGGCAACTTTGGAAATGATCCCGCTGATTTCACAGAAGGCGACAGCGAGGCTTTCCAGGATGATTCTGGCAATGATTTTGAAACGGATATGGGGGCCAGTTGATTGACTCCCCAGCATAGATAGTGAGATCCAGTGTGGCATTTTTATGCTTTGGGTGGCGGCATGGGTCACTTTGCCAGAACATTCTCCCTGGCGAGAAAAGCCGCCAAAATGGGGATTCAATCCCGAATTCTAAGCAACAGCTCCTCTGTGTCCTCTTTATCGGGCTCACATGTCCACAGACTGCTACCTGATGATCCAGCGATTTACATTGACCTGATTCCCCCCCAGTTTGACAAGAATGCAATACAGGCTGCCACCACCGCCTGGATGGCCGCTATTGGCGCCGATGATGTTTTTCTGGTTGATACCTTTCCCAGGGGCCTAGCTGGTGAATTGCCTAAATTGCTAACCACAATTTCCGGTTTGAAGGTTTTTATTCACCGCAATATCTGCCAAAAATATGTGCAGTGTTATCACTTGGAAAAAATGCTTCCAGCCTTTGATTTGGTTATCCTGCCAGGTGAAAAAGCGCCTCTGGGCCACATGGCCCACGCATTGACGACTCCCTGGATGATCTGTGATCAAGGGGAACTTCTGTCCCGTCAAGAGTCCCGTCACTCGCTCTCAGTTCCAAATGGAAACAATCTGCCATTGGTGGTGGTTACCGGATGTGGCAACCGACACGAGGCAATTCTGGCCGCAAAATTCGCATCGCGCATGCACCAGAAACTAGCAGCAATGGCGGTTATCCGGTTTGCCTCCCTTGATATCCGGGCCATCAGATTCGCACCGGGAATCAGTTGTTCCCCGTGGCCGCTATTGTCAGTAATGCCCGGCATAGACCTCCTGGTCAGCAGTGGCGGCTACAACTCGGTCCACGAATCGAGGTACTCGGGAACTCCATTGCTTGCTATCCCGCAGAAAAGGGTCTACGACCGCCAAGCCGATCGTTTATTGGCTAGCGAGGCGGTGTCAAACCTTGATGCCGCCCTGGATCTGGCCCAAAAAATAATCGCCACACCGGCGGCTTCGCAACAGAATCCAGGTAGCGTCAGAAAAAAAAACGGCACCCACGAGGCTTTTAATTTAATAATGGAGACTCTCAAAAAAACTTAATTACACACCACCACTAACTGAAAAAACTGTGCGGGCAAGAATGGGGAAAATGCTTTTTATAACCGTTCACCGCCCAAGCGAGTGAAGGCACGGTTTTTTCATTTCTCAATGCGGTGACTGCGTCGCAGAGGAACTGGAACACCGCCTTGCCCTGCAGTTTCTTATCCGTCCGGCGAAACTCTCAATTACCCACAATAGTGATCCAGGTCATACCCCAGTTGGATGTCCGCGAATCTTGTCAGGCCCCGCCACAGAACAGTGTGGTCTGGCAGGCCCGGGGTGGCGGTTCGTTGAGTTCACCTTGCCCCGGTCTGTCCAAACCCTACCCCGTCCGGGGTGCTTCAAGGACCCTTCCCAAAATGGGAGGGCTATATTTCCTTTTGTTTGGATTTGCCTGATTTTTTTAGGCGAGCCGGTTGCAGAAGCGGCCGGTTTACAGCCTACCCCGAAGCGCGTATCACCCCAGACGCCACCTCTAGGCCCCCCGGTCTTTTTATATCCCGTTTGCCAGCTGGTGACATACAGTTGAAGGTTTACGAAAAACCAGTCCAGTGATTGGTGACC
>CAIWHS010000373.1 GCA_903912515.1 uncultured Planctomycetaceae bacterium | reverse complement strand
CTGATACTGAAGTTGACCCACATTCACCGCACACCACTAGTTTTTGGTGGAGCCATGTTGGTTGGGTGCTTGGCAATGATTTCCAACAGATAGTTTGGAAAAACATTCCTGATTTCAAGAAATATCCCGAATTGCTTTGGCTGGACCAGTTCCACTGGGTTCCCGGGTTAACGACAGCGATTATCTGCTACTTGATTGACGGCTTCAGCGGATTGACATGGGGATTTTTGCTTTCAACCATCATTCTTTATCACGGTACCTTCACAATCAATTCCTTGTGTCACCTTTGGGGTAACCGCCGGTTCAAAACGACTGATGACAGCCGTAACAGTTTAGTTTTGGCGCTTGTTACCTTGGGTGAAGGGTGGCATAACAACCATCACCACTATCAAGGATCTGTTAATCAAGGCTTTTATTGGTGGGAAATTGACATTTCTTACTGTACATTGCTTGGGCTATCAAAATTAGGTCTTGTTTGGGATTTGCGAAAGCCGACCGAGCGGGCTCTCAATAGCAGTCGACTTGATAGATCCCACCCCGTTGAAAGCGCGTCCTAGGGCAACCCAAGGCCCATTGGCCATGCCTAAGAAAACTTCTTGGGGAAAGTGTAAATCCAAAGCTTTTGATCACCTATCCATTTGCAAGTCCCCTTTGGGTTTGCTGGTTCAAGATATTGGGCCATGTACCCTTGAGCTCTCGCCGGACCTTTTTGACTGCCTAACCAGAACTATTATTGCGCAATTCATTTCCACAAAAGCTGCCGAAACCATTACCAAACGAATAGTCTCAGCCTCTGGAGGCACACTTTTTTGTGCTGAAGGAATTCGGAAATTGGGCCAATCTGGTTTGAAAAACCAAGGCCTTTCGACCTCGAAAGCTAAGTATATTCTAGGTGTTGCTGATCTGTGGGAGGAGCGAAAGAAGAACAAATTAAAAGCTTTCAGCCACGAGGTTGATGGGGTTGAGGAAGCACTTTCAGAATTAGCCGGGGTTGGCCCATGGACACTTGATATGGTGCGTATTTTTGCCTTGGGCCACCCGAATATACTTCCTGTTGGTGACTATGGACTTAAATCTGGAATTGCTGCACTCTATGGCTTGAAGGACTTGCCCGACAACAATTTGATTATAAATTTGGCCAAACCATGGGAACCATATCGATCCTTCGCAACATGGTATATTTGGCGTAGCAAAGGAAGCGTTCCTCAATCCTAATTGAATCAAATTTTGTGACCAGGCCGAGGAATCAACATCGGCACAGAAGGAATTTGCTTTGCCAAGCTCGCACGGATCACCGGCTCGAGCTTCGGAAGCAGGCGGGCCAAAATTTTGAATGCACCAACCAGATCATTGGAGGCAACCAAGGCCTTGGCCTGATCTTGCCCTGTCAAAACTTCAGGCAAAACTGGTTGAACTATGGACATATTTATGGCGGCCGATGCCAGTGACTCGATTTGCTTTGCCAGTAAATCAATATTTTCCCGCGATAGTACCCAAGGCTCGCGGCGATGAATCCTTGCTTTGCCAACCTCTTGCGGAGCCTGGTCCGAGCGGCCCTTTTGGGCTAAACGCAAAATCAAGCCCGCCATTCCAGCCACTGTAAAAAGCGAGGCTAAAACAAGGACGACAGTGTGGAAATTGTTGACGCCTTTAGGGTAGTCTTTTATCAACATGGCAAAAAATGTAACGGCAAGAATTACCCCTGGAATTAGTGACCAGGGTGACCAATCAATTAATTTCGGCCAAAATTTGAAAGGCGCCCCCGATACACCATTTTCTTCAGGAGATTGATGGGGAAGTTTTATTACTTGCACTGTGATATTGTCTGGGCCGCCACGGAGATTTGCCAAGGCGACCAAATACTCGCAGGCATTCTGAGGCGATAGCAACCATGCCGCCTGAGCCATTTCCGTATTGCCAACTGGCCCAGAAAGACCATCGCTGCAAAGCAGGAAGGTATCACCCGGCCTGAGAGGATGAGGCCCTTCGATATCAACCTCAACCATTTGATCCGGCCCAAGGCAGCGCAAAATTTTATTTTGCATCACATCTTTAATGCGCTCGGGAGGAACCTTGCGTATTCGTGCCGTCTCCCAAAGGTAACTATGGTCGAAGGTGATTTGGTCGATATTTTTGGAACGGATCCGATAAACTCGACTATCGCCAACATGCCCCACCCAAGCTCCTTCTTCGCGCAAAGCAAGAACCGAACAAGTTGTACCCATATTGTAAAAGTGAATGGCCTCGTTGCCACGCCGCTTGATGGAACCATTTGCATCTTGCAAGGCCATGCGAAGGGCCAAGGCTGCCCCTTGATGAATATTCTTGGCGAAAGCGAGGGGAACGATCTGCACCGCCAACTCGCTGGCCTTTTCCCCCCCCAAGTGGCCCCCCATGCCGTCAGCTACCAAAAACAGATGGCCCTGCGACTTGAATTGTGTTTCATTAGCAGCCGGAACAGCAGCCAAATTGTCTTGGTTATTTGCACGACGCATCCCGGTGTGGGAAAAATGCCCATACTCAACGGGAAATGCTTCCATCTAAACTCGTTCCGGGTCGGGATATTTTTTGATATACATTAGATTCCTAGTATTCCAAGAATCCTGATGACTCATCTTGACAGGCAACCCCGTTTTTTTCTACGGGGTCTGAGCCAATAAACCGGCGGTTTTTCAAAGGGCAAGCGATTGCCATTTGGGTCGACGACCACCATTCAAACCTGCGGGAATCAACATGGGAAGGTTTCGAATTAGCTGCCTTGCTGGTGCCTGCGTGCTTATGGCCACGGGGTGTGTTGTTCGACGATTCACCGTTGATAGTTTCCCACAAGGCGCCACCGTCTACAGGGATGGCAGGCCAATTGGTGTGACTCCAGTGGATGACCCATTTGTTTATTATGGCACTTACCGTTTCACTCTGGTGAAGGATGGTTTTGAAACACAGCATGTGGACCAGAAGGTCCAGACTCCTTGGCATAGTTTCCCGGGTTTGGATTTCTTCACGGAAAACCTTTGGCCTTTTGAAGTGAAGGATCACAGGCGTTACACATACACGCTTCAGCCTAAGCAGGCTGTGAATGAGAATGATGCGCTCAATAAGGCCGAAATGCTACGTCAAAGGGGCAGAACCTTACGAACCGAGTCGGTTCCAGACGGCGACGCACCGCCTCCGCTGCCCAATTCAGTTGCGCCTGGCACTGGGCCCACACTGCCTCCAGTTGGAGGAACACCAGGTACGGTTCCACTGCCACCCATTACCTCGGGTTCGGATGGGGCAAGCCGATAGCCTTTGGTTTAATCCTTTTGTGAGCAATCATTTGAGAAGATAGCGCCTAATTTTTGACAGATTGCCAATCCATTCAGATCGGTCTTCATAAGGGCAAGAAGCCACCCAAGCTCCTTTTGCGCCATTTGGTAATGGAACCAAAAGGACCAGCTCTTCAGTTTCACCGTTGATGGTGGAACGGAAGAAATCAGGGTAACCGGCAAGCGGGACCAATTTCACGACCGGGGAATCACCCGATTCTGGCGACTGCAAAAGGCGCCAGTGTTCCCAGTTTTTTTGAAGCAAATCAAGTTGATTAGCAGGAGGGTTAGCTGCAATCGCCATAAGTGTGGAATTAGTTTTTAAGCCACCTTCCAACGAGGTGGAACGCTTTTTTCTTCCCTGAAAAACCATCTCAATTTCGAATGGGCTTTTGG
>CAIWHS010000372.1 GCA_903912515.1 uncultured Planctomycetaceae bacterium | reverse complement strand
TTAGGCGATCGGCTAAATCGGAGACTGCTTTGAACCTGTCTTCTCCCAGAACTTTGCCACAGTTCTGGAGGAAAGCCGCAAGTTGGTCGAAGGTGGAGGAGACTTCATGACTAAAACTGAGATTGAACATGGCTGCAGGCCAACGATCCATTCGGTCTTCATTGGCATGATCGCCAAGGTCCTTCAGAAAGACATTCAGATATTCTTTCTCGGCCAAAGCTGTGGTGAAATGGCCCTTTCCTACGCCACTATGTGCAATAAGCAGAAATATTCGGCGGCCACTCGGCAGATTCTGAAGGTAAGGTTGGGAACGTTTCATTGCCTTGTGCAAGGACAGAAAAGTCGGCGAATAGGCCCGCGCGTCGAACCGCTGTCTCAGCAATTTATGCTTTTGGCGGAAAAAGGTCTTATTCTCCTTGGGCGGTGTACGTTTTGATTCAATGGATGCCGTTTCGTGCTTGTTTTTGGTTGAATTTTGTTGAAACCATTTCTGCGCGCTTTCTATCTCCTTTGCCTTCGGTAAGCGGACATGGTGGCGACGGAACGGGGTTCTGAAGCGCGGGCCTGCCTGATCCCCTTCGGTTTTCGGCAGATCAGCAAGCCACCGCTCGATCGCCCGGCTCGGGTCTTCAGGCGTGGTTACCCCGAGCCATTTTGTCCGCCATTCCGACCAATCCTGCCGCACACGGATGAGCCTGGCACAAAGGAAGGCGCCGGTAATTGCATCCTGAATTCCGTTTATACAAAGATCGATGGCCGCCTTGAAGGCTACTTCCGTCTTGAGTTTTTGGCAATGATCTTGGACCAAGCTGACCAACGCTTTCAGAAGCTGTATCTCGTCTTTGATCGCGAGGCCAGGATGGGATGCCACCTTAACGCCCTCGATAGTCTTAGGGTCAGTTCCACCAGGGAGATTGTCAATTTTCTCGATAAGTTCGGATAACCGTCTCTTCAATTCCGTTGGGCTTGGCTCTTGTGAATTTTTCGATATCGCTTCAATAACGCGACTGAAATCGCGCGAGTATTCAAGGAATGGGCCTAACCACCTTTGTTCCTTTGCGGGTGAGATAGTTGCTCGCCTAACCTGCCTTGGCGGCAGGCACCAGATAAAGCCGCGACCTATTTTGAAGGGTCGGAGAAACGCCTGCCCCGAGGCCACCATCTGCTCAGGCGTCACGAGCAGCCCCTTACCACTACGTGCGCTCCAACCGCGTGCAGCATTGATGCCTGTGGGAATGGCAAGGAACTTGCGCCCGCCCGTGGTGCGAATGAAATTCCTGTAACCGGAGGAAGCAATAATAAGAGGCATCCTACTTCGGATTGATCCACCGGCTCGTACCAATGGGCGTTTACGGTGAAATAATTTTGCGCACGAGGTACTTGCGATGACGGGTGCCTCCTCCGCAAATCCAAACTGCGGCACCAAGTGGAACATGGGTACTAAGCCACGTGCGACTAGGCCACGCACCGAGACTTGGGAGCTTTGACCTTCGTCTTCAACGACTTCCTCTTTTCTTTCGATAATCCAGGACGTTTGCCAATTCTTAATGGCAGGAGTAGTGACATACCCGTAATGTACAGTGTGGACACCGTAACGTTGCAAATTTCGTATGGCGGTGCCTTGTTCTTTCTTCTGATCGGCGTACCACATGGGTACAAGCGCTATGGCTACGCGCCCCTCACCCATTACCGGATCACGGACGAATTGGCGTAGGGGTCTCACCAGATCATCCTCACCAACACCGGAACCCACGAACAAAAGAGGGCTGCTGGTGAAGGCAGCGCGCAATGAATCTTCCATCAGGCCCCGGTTGCCATGCGCAGCCAGATAATGGCGCTGGTAGTCTCCTTCAGTCACGATCAGCGACTCAGGGTTTTCGGCTCGTCCATGCAGATGGACCACCGTCGCCTCTCTACGTCGCGTATGCGCCGCGAAGGCGAAGAGCTCGCCCGTATGTTCTTTGTCAAAAATAAAGTCTCGTGAGCCCGGCGCCAAGGGATCGTCACGTTCATGATGGACCAGATCATTC
>CAIWHS010000371.1 GCA_903912515.1 uncultured Planctomycetaceae bacterium | reverse complement strand
GGGGATGCGAGCAAGGCCGCAGGGGCGTTGGTGATGGTGCAATCGGCAGCGGGGCGGTATCTTGCCTTGCCTGAAAAGAGTGTGTCAACCGGCAATCGCTTGGAGGTTGCTTTCATGGCGGCGGATTCTTTCATCTCTGGCAGCCCGAATCAGTTTGGGCTTGCTGGTGATTTGCTCAGACAGATTGAACCTGGCGTTAAGGTGTTGCCAGTTGAGGCACGGGCGGCATCTGATTATCGGATATTGCAACTACAATTAGGCCAGGCTACCGGGAATGTTGGTATGGCGAAAGAGGCCTCGGAGTGGCTTTGCATGAACCGGGCTGGCAGCCCATTGCATGAGGCGGCTCTTATTGGGTATGCCAAAACCGCTGACGCATTTCGTTTGAAAGGGATAGACAAGACTAAAAGCCAACAAGAAGCATTAGTGGCGTATAAAAATTTGGTTTCGTTTTATGGGGATACCCCTGAAAAGGTGAAGACGAACCGAAACGCCCAGATTGCGAACTTCAGGCTGGCGGAGCAACTCTATGCGGCAGGTGACATGGAGGGGTGCGCGAGCATTTTGGAAAAGAAACTTTTGACTGCTTTTCCAAAGGAAACCAAGTACCTGCGTCTTATGGGAATGGCCGGCAATCATGGCCGAAACCTCGACAAATCTTTGGAGTGTTGGCGTCTTTTGACAGTTGGTTTGCCATCGGGTTCAAATGAATGGTTTGAAGCCAAATACAACCATATGGCCAATCTGAGCGTAAAATCAGTGGAGGATGCGCGACTGGCTTTTAATCATTTCAAGGTTCTGCATCCAGAATTGGGGCCCGAAAAAATGCGGGCGCAGTTTTTAGAATTGGAAGCGAAGCTGGCTAAATAGTAAGTTTGCTCCTCCTTTTGGCTCAGTCTTAATCCCATGGGGTGCCCCATGTCGAGCAATTTGCTGGGTGAAAGAGCGGAGGCTTTTCTGCTGGAGGCCAAGCCGTTGCTGGCTGCCTTGGGCGGTTTGAACCCGGCAACCCTGTCGCGGTTGCGGGTGATCGCACACCGGCATGGGCTTGATGCTGTGGCCATGGCAAAGCTTTTGAAAGGAACGAAAGATCCGTCGGTGTTGGTGAAGGCTAGGAAAAAAAAGCCACTCGAAAAGTTTGTCCAAAAGGATGAGGCGCCTTCGGCTGGCAAAGATACTCAAGCGCAGCCCCCCAAAAAACCAGTGCCCCCGCAGCCGCTTGCTTTAAAAAAACCGAGGGGGAAACGCGAGTTATTTCCAAGGCATGTGGCCAGGACCATCCGCAAAGCTGGAGCGCTGTGGCCACCGGTTTATGAGCGGCTTTTGCACGATGCTGAAAAGGCTGGAATAGACAGTTGGAAGGCTGTTCGGCAAATCGAATGGGTGGCGACGAAGCTGAACAAATCGTTCATTCCCGCCTCGGAAGGGGAGGAGCGATTGCTGGTGAAGGCCAGAGAGATGTTCGCCATTTCCAAACCCAGCCAGGAAAATTATTTGCAATTGAAAGCGATGTCGAAGGAGTTGGGTGTACCGAAAATCACCATGAAATTGCTGGTTCGTGAGGCTGCAAGGAACGCGAAAAAGAAGAGGGTTGTCGCCCCAAGCCGACCTGTTGTGGCCCTCAAGCCGGTGAGGGAGGTGAGCCAGCCTGAACGCAAAAGAGAAGTTAACCATTGGCCAACCGTTTTCATTTCCATGGCTGGGCTGATTTTGGTGGGTGTGAGTTGGTATGGATTCATGCGCTTTCCACATTCTGGAATAGAGAATAAAACTGCCAGGGAAATGGAGCCTGAGGCTCAAGCAGTTGCACCTGCCAAGGTGCAAGAGCCCAAGGTGGTTGTCAAACCGGCATGGGTTCAGTGGGGTTCACCCAAGTTGGCGCAGGTTCTTGAGGAGACTGAAAAGGCGCAACCTGAAGCCCCGCGCTCACTTCTGCAGGATTGTGGGAACGCGGATGCGGCTTTGCGCAAGTCTGCCTATGTTCGGCTTGCCCAGAAACAGCAAGCTTGGGCGGATAAACTGCTAGGCATTTGTTTTAGCGACGAGCCTAATCGGCAAAACGCCGAAGCGATCTTGCAGGGTATTTTGCCAATTCCAGCATTTGATAACGCGGTGCCCTTGGGGCCTGACGCGGTCAAGGAATGGTTTTCATCGAGCGGCAGACTGGCTTATTTGGTTCAGGAATCGGCAGGTAATCCGGCGCGGCTGCAAATGGGGGCAACCGCCTTGGAGCAGCGTTTGGGAATCAAGGTCGAAGGGATGAAAAACCCGGATGACCTTTTTGCCGAGTGCCAAAAGCAAACCATGCTGAAGGTTTATGGCCATATTGCCAATTATGCAAAAACCACAGCCAATAGAGCTTTGTATCTGTGCGAGAAAATGCGTGACCAGGCGGACAAATGCCTTGGTCAGCCGGGCAGGTTTGTTGAGGAGACCACGGTTGCGGAAGCCTTGTTTGTGGCAGCTCAACCAGCACCTACGGCCAGCCTCGCAGGGCAGGCGAGGGAATTTTTCACCCAGTTGGCAGGTGCTGGGAATTTGGAGAGGGGGCGGTTGGTTCTTTTGTATGAGAAGGGGGATAAATATGTTTTTTTCCAGGCGCTGGAGGATTCGCTGCTGGCAGCCAGTAGTTTGCCGCGGGAGGCTGATGGCAGCCTGATGGCGAAGGCATTTCGGACCTATTTTGGAACCACACAGAGGGTAAGGGGCCCTGAAGAGCGGGTTGCCAAGGTTCGCGAAGTGGCGCAGTTGGCGCAGGGCTCGCTGACTTCCAGCCCGGATAACATAAAAGGACAGTTGGGGGAGATTTTGAGGTTAGCCCAGGCTTCAAGCCTTGCTTGTGCCCTGGTCGGGCAGGGCAAGCCGCAGGCGGATCGTTTTGACGAAATGCTTGGCCAGTCGACCCAAAATGACAAGGCGAAAGCCGGTATGGCCAACCAAACAGTGGATGCGAATAGCGCGCTTGTCTGGACCAATCCCTTCGCGGGTATGCAGTCCATTCCTGGTGTGAATGTGGCGGTGCCGATCAGTTCGGGCAATGAGGGGCGGATGGTCAAGCTGATGTCATCTGCCTCGCCTAGAGACAGGGCAACTGGTTTTGCGAGCCTTTGCCAGCATGTGAATCCGGAGCAGGTTCCGCATGAAATTGCCGAGGGTATTGCCCGTTATCTGATGCGTTCCCAGATGCATCAGGACGAGTTGATATTGATCCAGTTTAATCTGCCGCGCATCGCCAATTCCGCAGCGCTCAAGTTTGCACTTTCTGAAAAAATAATGAATGCGCCTAAAACCTGCCCGGGGGCTTATATAGCTTTGGGTGAAATAACCGGCAAAGTTCCCGAGCAGGGAGCGAAATGGAAAAGCAATGCGCGGAGGTCGTTACTGGAATCACTTTTAGAGAATGGTTCTGACAAGACCAGCAACCTGTTGGCCAACGCTGGGGATCGTTATGTCGCCATTCTCAAGGACCAAGGGCGGCTTATAGGCATTGCCGAGGCAGAGTACCTGCTGCGGTCTTCACCTTCAGCCATTTTGGATGCCAACACCAGGCATTTGGCAACCAGGATTTCCAAGGAGAAACTGTCGGGAGAGGATTTGCAATTTGTCAATAATGTACCCTATTTTACCGCCACTTACTCTTTTCAGAAATTGAATGATCTGCAAGCAACAACCCTGCAACAGCGGGTATTTCTGCGGGTATTGGCACTTTATGTGGCCCAGGAAAAGCCTTTGAAAAGTACGGAAGCGCTGCGGGTGTTGGAGGGGCTTGGCACCAGTGATGCCCAGTCTGACAATGTGCTGGTGCGATTGCGGGGTGGCGAGAGCGCCATCCTGCGTGCTTGGCTGCTGCTGATGGAGGGCCAGTGATGCGACATCTTCTTGGTTTGGCAATTGGGTTTGTCTTTGCAAGCCAAATTTTTGCAGTGGTGGTGGTGACCGAGAAGGGGAACCGGGTGCCGGGCTACCTGGTGGAAATCACTGATTCGGAAGTTGTGATTCGGGTGGAGCAAAAGGATGGCATTTTTAAAGTTGAGCGATTTGCCAAGAAGGGTACCACGGTTCTTGAAAGCTTCAAGGCGGAGCGTTTGGCTGTTTTAAGTCCGGAAAATCCAAGGGCATATCGTGATTATGCGGAGGAGTTGATTGCCAAGAAGGACGACCCTGAGGCGAGGGATTTGGCGATTCGGTTGCTTGTAATCGCTTCGGCTCTGGACCCTGATCAACTGGGGCGAGGGTGCATGGTGGCGGCCTCTGGAATTGCCAGGAGCCGTCAGGAGGAGCGCAAGTTCAAGAGCTTGGCTTTTCTTCTGGACCCGGCACATGATTCGGCAATTTTGAAAGAGGCGGCAGGGAAGGCAGCGCCTACCCAGCCCAATGCAGTCATGGCTGGAGTCGGGGGTGGAAAGACTTTTGTTGCGGCGCTGCAAGCGTACCGGCGGGGCCAGTACAAGGAGGCCAGTCGGTTGGCAGGCACCCCGGGGGTGGACCAATATTTCCAAACCTTTGGCGTGATTAGCCATGCAGCTTTTTTGCAAGCTTGCACGCAGGCAGGTGGATCAAAAAACCCGCCGGATCCCACATCTGAACTGTCGAGAAAAATATTAAGAATGGAACTGGACAGCGAGGAAAGGCTTGGGGATGCGGTTTTGGGCAAAACTAACCCGTGGGGTTTAGCTCTCACGCCAGACAGTCGTCGGGCTCAGCCGCCTTTGTCCCTGAACACGGTGACAGAATTTTCTCCCAAAGAGTCTGTATTTGTTCAGGGCAAGTGGGTTGCCGCGGCCAAGCCTTGAGCAATCGGCCTTTTGGTTTTTTGGTAGCCGCTGGTGTCTGTTGGTTTGGTAAATGGAAAACTGTTTGATTTGAACCAGTTCAAAAACAGGGTTTTCATTCACCTAACAAAATAAGCGGGAGGTGAATGATTAAAAATAGCCAACTTGGGGTAATCTCGTGCGTAACATAATCTGGAAGCCTGCCGGGGGCATTTTTCAGGTTTTCCGCTGAAACATTTCTATATCCCGGTGATAAAAAAAACGGGTTTGGAACTTGCCTGATAACAGTTTTGGGTAAGTTCACTGGGGCACCTAGGCCACTTTCGAGGAGGGCTGGACCATGATGTGGACCAATACAATGCGAATGCGCTGGTTGGGTTTATTTGCAGTCGCTGGCTCTTTGATAGGGCTTGGGTATGGCACTGTGGGCGCCCAGTCGCCTGGCCGCGGGGGCATGGGTGGTCCCGGTATGGGTGGCATGGGGATGGGTAAAGGCGGTTGTGGCATGGAAATGGGTGGGATGGGGATGAGTAAAGGTGGGATGGGGATGGGCCGTCCCGGCATGGGTGGCATGGAAATGATGGGGCGGGGTGGCATGGGCAAAGGTGGGCCTCGTCCCGGTATGGGTGGGATGGGAATGGGCCGTCCGCCCATGGGGATGATGCAACCCGGTATGGATATGGGTGGGCGTCCCGGTATGGGTATGGGTGGAATGGGTATGGGTATGGGAATGGGAATGGGTCAGCCTGGTGTGGGTGGAATGGGAATGGGCCAGCCGGGTATGGGTGGAATGGGTATGGCTATGGGGCAGCCCAACTTCAATCCTGGGGCGAACCTGAACCAGGCCAGGATGGATGCATTCAACGCCAAGCAGGCGCAGATGAAGCAGCAGAATCTGGATCAAGACAAGCTAGCAAAAGACAAGGCAGATGAGGGCAAGGTAAAGGCTGATATGGAGAAGGCAAAACAGAGCGAGGTTTTGCAAGACCGGATCAAGTAGACCTTTGATTTATTAAAATCTAGCGGTTGGCAATTTTCTTCGGGAAATTGCCAACCGTGACTTTTTAACCTTTGGATTACAGTGAACCATGGCCATGAGAAATCTTTGGGGGTTCAGTTAGCCAAATTAATATGGCAGATGTCGGTTACTTAAGGTTGGTGCTTTTAGGCTCGCATTGGATTTTATCCGTTCAATTCGGTCCGATCACGAAGTGCCGCGCTTATAGCTGGTTGCTAGTGAGGGGAGGGGCATGGTTTTTTGAAAGGGGATTGGGACTGTTTTGATGGGTATGCAAAATGAATTTTATGGCGGTCGGGGTCAGGTAGTGCGCGACATTTGCCTTAATCCGGGCATTGGCGGCGGTGATAGTTAGGTCCATCCTTGGTCTCCTGGAGGAATGGCTTCGTGAACAACACCAGTCTGATGTGATGTCAAAGACTTACGAAATGCCAAATGCCTTGTACCGCAAACTTTAGCTAGCTAAAAACTTGCGGCTTAACTTCATGCAGTTCTAGAGTGTCTTCTTTTTCGTCTCGCGATGAATTCGACGCAGCCCAAAGGGCTGGTTTCCGTTTACTGCTCGCCCGCGGGGCTACGGCGCCCCGGTCGTTGAGGAAAAAAACGGCCCGGTGGAGGGCATGGGCCGCATAGAGGAAATAGGCGAATTCAATTGGTATATGAAGATCCCTGAATAATCTCCGAACTATCCGATTATTTCCCGCCCGATTTACCCGCCCCTTCTAGGCGTGACATCAGATAGGCGAAAAGGTCCTGCACCTCGGTCGGGTTCAGGCTTTCCAGAAGCCCGTCGGGCATGATCGATTGCCCCGTGGCGGTGCGGGTCTCAATCCCAGTGACCGGCACTGTCGCCTCACCCTCAGCCCATGCGATCTGGATGGATTGGGGATTTTCCTGCCGAATCACACCCACCAGCACCCGGCCGTCCTTCAGTTCCAGAATGGTCCGCTGATGCTCCCGCCCCACCACGGCCGAGGGATCCACTAGATTTTCCAGCCAATACAGCACCTCGCCGCGTTGGCCACCCGTCAGGTTTGGTCCCAGTTTGCCACCTTCGCCGAACAATTGGTGGCAGCCCGCGCAGGACCGGGCAAAGACTACCTTGCCTTTCCCCGCCTCCCCTTTGCCCAAAGTTTCCGGCGTCAGTTTTTCCTTCCACTGGGCCAGCAGTTGCTTTTTGTCGGACCGGATGGGCTGGATGCTTCCCCACGCTTTCTCCCAGCGCGAGGTCAACGCCTTATCCTTTAGGTTCCCCACTTGTCTGGCCAAGTGGGAGGGGATGCTCTTGGCTGGAACTTTCCCTTGCTCGACCGCTAGTGCCAGTTGGCTGGCCCAGCTCGTGCGGCTGACCAGCGCGGCCAAGGCTGCCTGTCGCCCGTCCTCCCGCAGGTTCGCAAGTTGGCTGATCAATAGATCCGCCAGTTGTGTGTCCTTCCCGGTGGCCAATCCTTGAATGGCCGCCGTTGCCAGGTCCGGAGTTTTCAGATAGCCAAACAGAAAGCCAAGGTCGCCCCGCGGCCGCACCACCCAGGCCTCTAGGGCCTCACGGCGTTCATCCATGGGGATTTCCTGGTTGTCGACGATTGCCCGAAGGTCTCCGGAAACATCAGGCGTGCCAAAGACTTGGGCAAGCCGCATTGCACGCAGGCGGGTGGACAAGAGATTATTTTTAGCCAGCACAGCATAAGCTTTGGACCATCCTTCCGGAGGCTTGTGCTGCATGAGGTTATTCTTGCCTCCCAGCCAACCCTGCACCAATAGGTAGTCTTGTTTGGGATTCACTCTTTTCGAGATGTAGTTTGCTAGCCAGGTTTCGCCTTCTGGGGTTTCTGCGGCCAGCTCCGCAGTCGCCCAGACAACTTGCCCTAGGGTTGCCTTGGCTAGCAGTTTTTCACTTGCTCGGGTGTCTCTAACCACAGGCTCCAGCCGGTACCAAAGCATCCAGGGAATCATTGGGTCCCATCCATCCCTGAATTTCTCAGTCAGGGGAAAAAGAAGTTGAATTCGATCCCTATTGTCCAATTGGCCGGCGGCGCTCGCCAGGGCCAATCGAACCCGGGGGGATATTTCCCCTTTTTGAACCCGGCTGATCCATTCCCGCAACACCCGGGGATCGGCCCGTCCTTCGCCCAGACCCAGCCGGGCCGCCCAGCCCCGCACCGTCTCATCGGGGTCGTTGACCAGGCCGGCCAGCACCTCCACCGGAACAGCGCCCAGGTTGGCCAAGGCCCACAGGGCGGTATACCGTTCCCGGGGCTGGGTGCCTTTCAGCGCCGTTTCCGCCAATTTCTCACGCACTGCCGGGTCCAAAAATTGCGCGTCCAACCGGTCCCGTAGGGTGAGGCGGACTTGCTCTTCCATCCAGGCATCGCCCGAAGCCAGGTAGGGCAGCAGTTCCATGTCCTTCAAATCGGCCGGTCGAATGCCTTTCGCTGTGAGGATGCCGCGCGGGGCAATCCGGTAAATCCGCCCGGTTACACCGTCCGCCTTGTCGTAATTGTGGCACTCCCCGGTGTCCGACCAGTCCGCCACCAGAATCGCCCCATCCGGTCCCTGATTCACGATCAGCCCCCGAAACCACGGGTCCTTCCACAGGACAGGGTCGGGCAGGTGGCTGGCGGTGTAGGAGGACAGGTCGGGGGTGAGCTTGTCGGCGTTCAGCCGCCTGCCATGGATGTTCGCCATCAGCGCCGCGCCATTCCATTGGGCTGGCCAATCAGGATGCCGAACGATCGCCAACCCGGCGTGGGCGTGTCCACCTCCGGCAACGGAATGTACTCCCGTGTTGCTTCGGGAACTGGTCCAGTGGCCTCCGCCCCAGTGCAGGTGGTCGGCCACCGTGTCCATCAACTGATAGGAGGCCGGGTTCGGATCATTGCCGAACATGCGCTGGTAGCGCCCGCCCGGTACCACATGCCAAAGGTGCGCGATCACGCAGTTCGTGATGAATGCCTCGCCATAGCCGTCAAAATCCAGCCCCCACGGGTTGGTGGTGCCGTGCGCTACCACCTCGAAACGCCCTTGGGTGGGATGGTACCGCCAGACCCCGCAATTCATTTTCACACGCTTGTTTTCCGGCGTGCCGGGTGAGCCAATCGAGGCGTTGCCCAGAATGCCGTTGCACCCCCACAGCCAGCCATCCGGCGCGAAACGCAAGCTGTTCACCACATTGTGTTTCGCCTTCAGGTCAAACCCGTTCAGCTTCACCACGGGTGGCCCGTCCGGTTGGTCATCACGGTTTACATCGGGAACCAGCAGCAGGTTTGGCGTTGCAGCAAGCCACACTCCCCCCTGGCCCAGGGCGATGCCCGAAAGGTTGGTGGCGTTGTCCAGGAACACGGTTTTTTTGTCAGCTCGCCCGTCGCCGTCAGTGTCCTCCAGGATCGACACCTTGTCCCGACCCGGTTTGCCGTCGGTAATCCAGTGGGGGTAAGAATGGTTCTCAATTACCCACACACGCCCCTTGGCGTCCGTGGTCATCGCGATCGGTTGCACGATCATCGGCTCGCTGGCAAACACCGTGGCGGCGAAACCCTCGGGCAGCGTCATTCCTGCTAGCGCCTTTTCGGGCGAATGCGGCTGGTCTTGGCAGAAAAGCAGAAACGCCAAAAAAAAAGCCGAAGCGGGCATGGCATGTACCTGGTATGGGCGCGGTCTAGGAAATAAAAATACAGCCTAACCGCCGCGTTTGGGATATCCAATGAAAACGGCTGCTCAGGAAAATTTTATGGTCAACAAACTGGAGAGGATGAACCGGGAAATCGGGAGAAGAACCAGGGTAGTTGGAGACTTCCCGGACGGGCGTGGATTTGTCCTAAATCAAGCTGACCGGTGAATCCGTCGGCGATGTCGGCGACCAGTACACCGGGCTGGACCGGTTCGGCAGAATCGCCGATCAGCGCTGGATCAACGGCTCCAACACCGATGTCGACCGCAACCAGTACGGCTACGACCGCGACGGCAACCGGCTCTACAAGGACAACAAGGTGATTGCCTCCCTCAGCGAGGTCTACACCTACGACTCGCTGAACCAGCTCGCCAGTTACATGTTGGGCACCCTGAACGGCACCAAGACCGATGTCACCGGATCCCCGTCAAACAGCCAGTCCTGGGACTACGACGCCGTCGGCAACTGGGATTCCATCACCACCAACAGCACCACGCAAACACGAACAGCCAACAAGCAGAACGAAATCACCGGCGTCAGCGGCGCCACCACCCCCGCCTACGACAGCAACGGCAACCTGACGACGGACGAGAACAACTACCGCTTCGTGTATGACGCCTGGAACCGGGTGGTTCAAGTCAAGAATTCGTCCAATGTGGT
>CAIWHS010000370.1 GCA_903912515.1 uncultured Planctomycetaceae bacterium | reverse complement strand
CTCGCGGCTTCTCCTGAGGGTTCTCAGGAATTCGGAAAGCATCTCCCGTTCATCGGTGTTTCTGGAAATGGGGATCGCCGAGTCCAGGTGGCCCTCGACCTGAACCAGGGATTCAAATAGGGGGGAAAAATCCAAGTTGATGGTCTCAGGGGGGATCATTGGGAATCCAATCTAAGGCGATGAATGGCGAGTTTTTCTATTCCACCATGGTGATCGGCGCATCCACCGACAACATTCCGTCCATTGCCTGGGTGAGCATGGCGGTGTTCAGTTCGGTGGAACCTTCAAATTCGGAGGTGCTTGTGGGGCCTTCGGCAGTGACACCCTGGACTCCCACGTTCATCTCCACCTCGGCGGCGGTGAAGTTGTGCCCTTCGGCGGTCATTTCCCGGGTGACTTCTCCTACTTCTTCCGTGATGCCCTCGGGGCTGATCACCACATTGGTATCATCGCAGTTGATCTCGACGCTGGGGGCGGTGGTAACAATACCCTCGGCGGTCATGGTCATCTGGGTTTCACCCACCTTGAAGGTGATCGATTCCGGGGTCAAGGTGATCATGCCACCGGTAGCCTCGGGCCCAATGCTCAGGATGAGCGCCGAGTCCATGAGCTGGACCATGGCGGCTATATCCGGAGGGCCGTAGGCGAGTAGGATTCCCTTTGGTGTGACGGTGGCCACAGAATTGATCCCCTCAATAGGGGTTCCCATGCTCACGCTCGCGTTCGAGCCTGATGCGTTTAGGTAAACCGACCCGCCTTCCTCCCCGCTCAGGACCTGAACCATAGCTTGCTCGGAATTCAGGCTGATGTTTGGTGAATTCAAGGACAGCACCGCAGACTCACCGGTGGATGTGATATTCACATTGCCGTCAAATGCAGTTACGAGGAATTCGGAAACGTTGTAAATGTCCGGTATGGAGTTGGATTGCAGGCTCACCTTAAACCTAACCTTTCCTTTAAAATGAAATGTTGTCAGTGGCCGCTGCCGGAAGCCGAAATACTCTTTCCCAGACCGGCTGCCTGCGCGATCAACTGGGTTTTTGCCTCGGTCAATTTGGCAAGGGTTTCCGCGGCCTCATCCAAGGCTGCGCTGATCATTGAGAACCCGGGGACCGTGGTGGCTGGGTTTTGATTGGCAAGTTCTAGCCATTGATTCATGGATTGCTCGAGATCAGCGATGTTTTTGCGCGTGTCCGCCAGTTGATGCGTGATTTGATCGACCTGCTTGGGGATTGCCGAGGCGGCGACATCGGTGAGGTACTCGAGGCATTTCAGCGCGAAAAGCCACCGCGACTCCAGGGCGGGAATGAGGATGGTGGCCAGCACCAGTTTTTCCTTCTGGCCTGGACTCAGGCCAGTTTGTGTTCCTTGATAGATGGAATATTTCAGTCGAAGAGCCAAGGCCGCAGACAGGACTCCGAGCGCTCCCAATCCGGCCAGCACCTTGACCGGCAAAGGGACAAGAGATTCCTTGATGGCCACCGAATGCCTGGCGCGATCCACAGTAAAAGAATCGCCGTAGTAGCTGAAAGCAGTCTTGTTCCCAAAAAGAAATGCGGTGTCGCCCCCGACGCCCAGTATGGTTCCCATCGCCAGCATGCCACCCCCGGTGATCCCGGGAAATGTGGAGCCTCCAACAGATAGGCCACCTTGGACGAACAACTCCTCCCAATCCACCACCATCTTGGTGTCCGCCCCAAAAATGTTGGTATCCCTGCCGCCCCCGATGAAGAACTGGATCCCATCCCCAATCACACTGCTGTAAGTTGAGTTGATTATCGGTAGTCCGCCTTCGGAGACATGCTCCGTTTCCAAGGGGGCTCCAATCAAATCCCAGATAGGCATAGCGCTCTCTTTTCACTCAGCCTTGAAATGACATGTCTATTTTTGGACGGCTGGACAAATTCTGGCTTTCCTGGTGCGCGATGAAGATACTCTCTGCATGGATGTGCACGACCTCCGCACCCTTCTCGTCCGACATCAGGATCTGGTGATAGTTTTTGGTGGTATCACCCCCCTCCGTGAGACTCTTCCAACCCGCGATGTACTGGTTGGAAGGCAAAGTATAGGGTGGCATATTCACCGAGTTGTAGACGCTACCAACAATGATGGGCCGGTCCGGGTCGCCATTCTCAAAACTCACAACAACCTCGTGGCCAACCCTTGGCCAAAAGCAGGCGCCCCATCGATTGCCGGCCCAGGATTGCGCCACACGAATCCAGCAGGAGGTGGCGGTGTCTTCACGGTCCCACCAAAACCGCACCTGCACCCTGCCATATTGGTCCAAATTCATCTCGCTGTTGGCCGGGCCAATGACTATAGCGGTCAACACGCCGGCAATCCTTGGCCTGGGCAAAAATGGCCATATGAATTGCTGTAACAAAAGTGGCGCGCATTCTGCCCGAACCTCGGTTTTCAAATTGAAGTCTTCACCTGCCCAAAACCGGCCTTCCAGCTCGATGGTGTGTTCCGCTTTTACCACCAACCAATCACCATTCTGATTGGGATGGTTGGTGAGCGTGAAGGAATGACCCGGTGTCAGTTGGCAGCAATCGCCCACCACAAACGCCCTGACGGAACCGGAAACCGCAGCCATGGCCCCAACCACCGCCTGCTGCGACTGGGTGGCATAAACATTGTTGATCGCCTGGGAATCTTCACCGCCCGAGTTTGTTACGCTGTCAAAAAAATGGGATGCCGAAAGCTCATCCTGCTGCCAGGGATCAATTCCTCCCTTGGTCTCCAAATGCACCATTCCTGCGATCACTTGGGCTGGCGCATTGGTGGTAGCCTGCACCTCTTTGTCAAAAATCTGGAACTGGCTTCCCAAAACCTGAACCGAGGCCGGGCATTGACGCTGTGTCAATCGCCATGACCGGATTCTCGGTTCGTTCACCGTTCCGCCCACCTGCTGGTCGTAACCGATCGATCCCAAAGTTGGCGTCATGACTGAAGTGTTTTCAGTCAGCGTGACGCAATGGTTGCCAGGCTTGTGCGTCCAGAAGAAGGTAACCCCTGATTCGGAGCAAAGCCGACGCAAGAAATCGAAATCGGTTTCACGGTATTGCGTGCAATAAACCCTGGTTGGAAGTGGCTGAATAAATTCTTGGCTTAGCCAGCCGGCTGGTGAATTTAGGTTATTGAGAGGCTCGAGAATTTGGGCGAATATCTGGCTGGCCGACTGG